>DLMG01000015.1 GCA_002479245.1 Verrucomicrobia subdivision 3 bacterium UBA7542
GGTTTGTGGTGACCGCTGACACATTTACGAGACAGATGAGCGCGGCAGTGTCCGTCAGGGCTAATTGTCGCAGTCTCCCAAGGGCGTCAAATGCTTGGGCGCGGAGTTCCTCAATATCGCTGGCCCGTCTCCGTTTTTCTTCAGTGGTTATTCTTTCCGTTTTCATTTTGCAATTCTGGCAAGCTGGATGATTTTTTCGCCTGCCGTTTCCGGCATGATGGCAAACCATTCTGCCGCCGCTGCCGGTCGAATCCGCTTCAAATAGTTCGTGCGGATAACCTGCGGACTGTTGCCGGCTTCATCGGCAACGCGGGGCACGTCGCCGGATTCGGCAATGCGGGTGGAAATGTAAGTGTGCCGGAGCGCATTGTGTTTCCATTCCAGCGGTTTGATTTCCTTCGCCTTGTCGCCGGTGTTCGCCGCCGTCTTCAAAAGCTGTTTCGTCGTGTTCACAAAGGAAACGACTTTCCCGTTTTTCTTCGCCAGCGGTAGCAAAAACGCTTTCAAGTTTTCTTTTAACGGCACGATTCGCCGCGTGTCGGTTTTCGCCTTGTGCGCTTTGATTTCAATGAACCCTTCCTCTAGGTCAATGTCCTGCCATTCCAGCCGCGTAATTTCGGCGTGCCGCAAACCGGCAAAACCGCCGATAACAATCAGCGGCAAAATCCGGTCATCGGCAGCGGCAATCAGTCGCCGCATTTCGTCAGCGGTGTAAATGGAAATTTCGCCAAACTTGCGCGCGGAATACTTTTGCACGCCTTCAAGCAAGTTCGCGCCTTTGGGCAGGTAGCCTTTCAGAATCAGCCGGCGAAAAAAGAATCCAAGCACGTCACGATGATTGCGCTTGCTGCGTTCTGATAATGTCAGGGCGGAAAGATATTTTGAAACAAGGTTCGGCTCCAGCGTGTGAACCTCGGTATTCATTTCCTTGGCGAAGTGGTTGAGGACGTTGGCAAGTTGCTTCTTGCGGGCATCGGATTTCCCGTCCGCCTTGGCATCGGCCTTTATCATCGTCACGGCATCGGCCACGGTGATCTTGGGCAACGCCACGGCATGACGCCGCAACCAGTCGCGGCAAACCTCGCCAAGACTCGCCCGGCCTGCCAGCGACGTGACGGTCTCGGCATATTCCCGCGCTACGGCGTCGAGTGGCGTTTTGATTCCGGTGAGGGCGTCGAGGGCGCGGAGATAGGTGTGGCTATCGGATGATGTCAGTTCCAGTACTTCGACCTGCCCGGAGACAATCTTGTCCACGGCATCGGATGCGGCTGCCCGGGCATCGGCCAGCGTGGAACGCCAAACCAGCTTACGCTGCCCTTTGACGCGATAATCGGCGACAAAATACTTCGTGCCGTTCTTAATTGTGGGGCGGATGCGAACGGTAATTCCGTCGCGCTTGTATTCTATCGGGTTGCTTGCGTGTTGTGCTTTCATCTCCCTGCATGATAGAATACGGATAGAAGTTTGTCAATATATCATATTTATTAAGGAAAATGGTCGGGGCGGTGAGATTCGAACTCACGACCTCTTGTACCCGAAACAAGCGCGCTAGCCAGGCTACGCTACGCCCCGACATCAGAGTCAAGCAGCTTGCCCGCCCGCGACACGAAAGGCAATGCTGAATTTTAAAACAGCATGACGCGGCATTATTGCTTGCAACATAACTTTGTCCTGCGTAGTTTTCTCCCAATCGCAGGCGTTCAGAACTGACTGTAACATATGAAAACCAAATGCTTGTCCGGTCGAATTAAAGCCATGCTTTGCCCGAATGACACGGCGGCGTCAGGAACAACTTATGCGATCCTCCAGTTCGTGTTTTTGATTGGCTTGTGCGCGGGCATCGCCGGCTGCGCTGTGCCGGAAACCTCCATCGTATCGAAACCGGCGGGCGCCACGGTGGCGATTAATGGGGTCACTGTGGGCACAACGCCGATACACCGCCAGTTCGATTTCAAACAAACCCCCACTTTCAACGTGGTCGCTTCCAAAACAGGTTATCTGAACGAAGAATTGATCCTGACCAAAGAATCGCCCGGCATCCAGGACAACCAGTTGAACATCGTCCTGGCCGAAGATGAAGCCTACAAGGTCACCACCATATCCGATGCGGGTAACAACTGGCTGCGGGTGCCGGTGGATCCTTCCCTGCCACCGGATGTCGTCTGGCAAAAAATCGTGGATTCCGTGACGAGCGGTTATCCGAGTCTGGAAATGATTGACGCCGTTTCGGGTTATATGCGCAGCGTTTATTCGATCCGGAGGTTCAAAGGCCCCTACGGGGACATTCAGGTGCGAACCCGCTTTATTTGTTCCATCTCCTCAAAAACCCCGCTCGTGTATAAAATAAAAATCGAGTCCGAAATGTCCGTTCCACATCAGAATTGGGTTCCCTATGAACGCGTCTTCAAGGAAGACGCCCAGTTGATCGAGGAAATTCAAAGCCGCTTGGGCGTAAAATAGCCCTTTACATTATTCAATTCTTCACCAATAATCCGAACACTTATAACAATCAGGCCCCAAAATGAAACGTAAAAACTTGGCCTTAGTGCTGTGTTCAATATCCCTGGCAATTCTAACCGGATGCTCAACCGAGGGTGAATTCAGGCAATCCACAGGGACCTCCGTTTCTCTGGCCGGGAACAATTACAAGCTCATCAAAGAGGGAGTTAGAGGAACAAGTTCGGGGTTCCGTCTTTTGGGTTTTATTCCGATTGTTAGCCCCACCCACGCCGGCGCTAAAGCGTCCTTGTATCAATCGGTCGGTCAGCCTTTAACGGGCAGATCCGTGGCCTTGGCCAATGAAACTGAAGACCGATCGTCATTATACTTGATCCTGTTTTCCATTCCCAAGATCACCGTGACGGCAGATTTGGTTGAGTTCACGGATGCGAGCGGGGGTGGGGGCAACACTTCAAAATAATCTGAGGCAAGGCTTGGTTTGAAGTAAAAATCTACGCTTCATATCGCCAGCAGCAGTTTCTTGATTTCCTTCAATCGCGCTTTGGCGCCCTTTTTCGTCAGGCGCGGGAATTTTCCGCCGAGCGTGATGAAATCACCGTGGCGCGTAAGCATCAGCTTGTCATCCTTTACTTCAAGGTTGGTCACGGCCTTTTCGCTGGCGAGGATTTTGAGTTCGGCCACTTGCAGCAGCAATTCAACCGCCGGTGGCAGCGGGCCAAAGCGGTCGCGCAGCTCGCGGGTCAGACTTTCGAGCGCAGCCTTGTCCGTCGCCTGTGCCAGCTTGCGGTACATTTCGATTCGGTGCTGCGGTTCGGTAACGTAGTGGTGCGGCAAAAATGCAGCAGTCATCCCAGCTTCTGATTTTGACGCGCCCCTCACCCCGACCCTCTCCCCCTTTGGGGTGGAGAGGGAGAAGTTTTGCGGGTCGCGCGATGACATTCCCTCGCCCCGCCCAAGCGGGGAGAGGGTGGCCGCAGGCCGGGTGAGGGGTTCGTTATCTTCAGATTCAGTTGGATTGAGCGGAAGAAAATCCAGCGCGACTCGAACCTCCACGCGGGTTTTGACTTTTTCGCCTTTGAGCACAGCGACGCTTTGCTTGAGCAACTGGCAGTAAAGTTCGAAGCCGACGGCGGTGATGTGGCCGCTTTGTTCCGAGCCGAGCAGGTTGCCCGCGCCGCGGATTTCGAGGTCACGCATGGCGATTTTGAATCCGCTGCCGAGCGTGGAATATTGCCGGATGGCGCTGATGCGTTTGCGCACGTCGGTCAGCAGGCTCACGTGCCGCGGCAACAGCAGGTAGGCATATGCCTGGTGCTTGTAACGCCCGACCCGCCCGCGCAATTGGTAAAGATCGCTTAGACCAAAGCGGTCCGCGCGGTCAATGATGATGGTGTTCGCATTCGGAATATCGAGTCCGCTCTCGATGATGGTCGTCGAAAGCAAAACGTCCGCTTCGCCGTTGACGAATTTCGTCATCACTTCCTCAAGCTCGTCCGATTCCATCTGGCCGTGGCCGACCACCACGCGCGCGTGCGGCACCAGCATCTGTAATTTCGACCGCATGGTTTCGATGGTCATCACGCGGTTGTGCAGAAAGAAAACCTGCCCGCCGCGATTCAGCTCGCGTTGGATGGCGTCGCGAATGACGCGTTCGTCGTATTGCACAACGATGGTCTCGACCGGCAGGCGGTCTTGCGGCGGTGTCTGGATGGTGCTCATGTCGCGCGCGCCGGTGAGAGCGAGATAAAGCGTCCGCGGGATTGGCGTGGCGCTGAGCGTCAGCACGTCCACGAGCGTGCGCAGCCGCTTGAACTTTTCCTTGTGCAGCACGCCGAAGCGTTGCTCCTCGTCAATCACCACCAACCCGAGTTCTTTGAACACAATATCGCTTTGGATCAGCCGGTGCGTGCCGATGACGATGTCCACCGCGCCTGCCGCCAAATCCCTGACGACGTGCTGTTGTTCGCGATGCGTGCGGAAGCGCGAGAGCAGTTCGATGCGCACCGGGTAATCAGCCATGCGCTCGCGGAATGTGTTGAAATGCTGTTGCGCCAAAACGGTCGTGGGCACCAGCACGGCAACCTGCTTCCCGCCCAGCACGGCTTTGAACGCCGCGCGAATGGCGATTTCGGTCTTGCCAAAACCGACGTCGCCGCAAATCAAACGGTCCATCGGCTTGGGGCGTTCCATGTCGAATTTCGTTTCGCCGATGGCGCGAAGCTGGTCCGGTGTTTCTTCAAAAACAAACGCGCCCTCGAATTCGCGCTGCCAGGGGACATCCGCCGGGAAGGCATGACCGGGCTGGGATTCGCGGGCGGCCTGGATTTGCAGCAATTCGGCGGCGACATCGCGAACGGCGCGCCCGGCCTGTTCCTTCGCCTTGTTCCAACGCCTGCCGCCAAGCGTATTGAGCGGCGGACGCACCTTGCCGACGCCGACGTATTTGCCGACGAGATGCGCCTCGGTGACGGGCACGTAAAGTTTCGGCGGTTCGTCGCCGGGATGGCGGGGCGCGTATTCGATGACGAGGCATTCGGTGCCGGTTGAGAGTTGCGGGTTGAAGGTTGAAGGATGACGACTGCTGCCCGCCGGCAGGTTTTTCAAACCAAGGAATTTTCCGATGCCGTATTGGAGATGGACGACCAGATCGCCTTCTTCCAGTTCGGTAAAATCAATGTCGAGGGCGGAACGGGTGGCCAGCGCTTGCGGGGATTTCAACCGGCGTGGCCGCTGAATTTTGTAACGTCCGAATATTTCCGCATCGGTGACGACAACCAGTTTCGCCTCGTCACAGAGAAAGCCGCGCGCGAGCGAGCCAAGGTGAGTCGAGGGTCGAGGGTCGAGGGTCGAGGGCGGAAGGGAATCCGGCTCTCGACTCTCGTCTTTCGACTCTCGACCCAGGCCCAATTCATTCCAGATTTCTTTGAACCGTTGCCGTTCGCCGTCGTTGTTGCAGAAGACATGAACGGCATGGCCTTGGCGGAGCCAGCGGTGAAGCTGGTTGAAGAATTCGCGGCGCTGGGCTTCGGCGATTTGCGGATCCGGCGCGCGTTCGCCGAGCGGACGAAAGGCATCAAGCGAAGTGAAGATCGGAGCGCCGGCCTCCGGCACGGCTCGCTGATCATCCGTTGCCGCAATTTGTGCCGTGCCAGAGGCCGGCGTTCCGTCCATTTCTTGATCGGCCAATTTGACCGATGTGAAACCGCGCCGGTTCAGTTCAATTAGAAAATCAGTCCACCCGATGAAAAATGGATCGGCGTCGGGAATTTCCTGCGCGTATTCGTCGGCGCGGGTGGCGAGTTGCTCCGGTTCGCAGAGGAGAAAAATGGTTTCGCGCGGAAGGTAATCCAACAAGGTTGCGAGTGGGGCGCGGCCTTGAGACCGCTTCGCCGCGAGGTTGTTACGCGGTGAAGAAAGTTCAGTCGCCGCCTGCTCTGTGTGCGTTGAGGCGGCGTAAACGCCGCGCTCCGCTTCGCGCTTCAAAAGACCGAGCTCGCCCGCCGGCGGCAAGGTGACGGAAACAATTTCTTCGCGCGAAATTTGCGTGAACGGATCGAAATGGCGCAGGGATTCAAGTTCGTCGCCGAAAAATTCGAGCCGCACCGGCCACGGGCTGGTAAGCGGCCAAACGTCGAGAATGCCGCCGCGCAGGGCGATTTCACCCTTTTGCGTGACCTGGGCTTCCGGTTCGCAGCCTTGCGCTTCGAGCCATTCGATCAAGTCGAGTGGATTAATTTTATCGCCGCGGGCAAGTGTGCGGGTGCGTTTTTGAATTTCACCGGGTGGAAAAGTTTTTTGCAAAAGCGCGGTGACGCTGGTGACGACCATGGTTGAGGGTTGAGCCGCCTGCGCTCCGCTTCGTCGCGCCGTGGGGTTGAGAGTTGAGAGTTCGGACAACTGGACCAGCGTTTGGAGCCGGTCGCTGATGGTGTCGGCATGCGGGAGTTTGCCTTCGTGCGGCAGCACGTCCCAAGCGGGGTAGAAAAACGGCGAGGATGGAGCCGTCTTCGCTGCGCTTCGCCGCGCCAAGGGATGGAGGATGGAAGATGAAGCTTCGACAACTAGAGGCTGTGGACTGTGGACTGCGGACTCAAAACTCAACCACGTTTCAATGTCCTGTTGAAAACTTTCCTGCGTCTTGAGATTGTCGGTCACGATGACAATCGGGCGGCGCGGGGAAATTTTCCGGAGCAGGGCCGCAAAAAACGGCTGCGCCGCCTGGCTGACACCCGCGCAGGTCAACGCTCCGCCATTCTCCAGTCGCCGCGCAAGGGATTGCACAGCGGGAGCTTTCGAGATGTCAGCGAACAAGCTGCTTGTCGCCGACGCTGCCGCGTTTTGCGCCAAGCACAGGGAACTTTGCAGCGGAAAATCATTTAGTCAAGCGGCGGACGCTCAGGCAGAACACGATCGGCCTGATTAAAAATGCGGGGGTCGTGCCGTCAGGGCGAGTTTGTGTGGACGGTGGAACGCCAGCCGCTGGTGATGGTTAATGGCATGTTTTCCATCGAACTGACCGGGTTGGTCGTAGGATCAACGAGCGTTACAGCATTGGTAATATGATAGACGAGGAAATAGCTGAATTTGGCGCCCCAAGCGTCCGAATAAGGTCGGTCAGCCCAACCTTCCGGTCCATTGGGAGCCGGAGGTAAATCGGCTGGCGGGGCTTCGTTGGGCTGCGGCATGGGGACACTGCCGACGATCCAGACGCTATGTCCGGAACGAAGCGTGGTTTCCACCTGTTTCAACACCGGTTCGATAACGTTGGTCATCTGAAGTTTTGATTTGAGCAGGTCGTAGCGGTGAAACCGATAATCTTCCAGTGGCGGCAGGGTCGTCCAAGGCTCGGCTCCACGGTAATAATGCCCAAAGGTGATGCCATAATACCATGGATGAACGATAATCAAGTCGTTGGGCCTGGCATTTTGTGAAATTTGCGCGGCCACCAGGTCGCCGTTCGTTTGCCGCTGCTTCAAGGCAGATTGTGCCGATGGATAAGCAAGCAACGCGACGACAACGGCAATTACCAGCACTCCCATGCGCGCTGCCTGGTGGATTCGCGGCAAAATTACGTCGCAACCAACCACTGCGAAACCCATCGCTGGAATATAATACCAGCGTTGGGTGGGCAAGCCCATCCACTTGACAAAAAAACCGAATCCGGTCAGGCCAATTACCAGAGCAATACTGGCGAACAAAAGCAAATCCTGCTGAACCCGTGTTTCATTGGGCGAAATTTTTATCAAGCCGCAGCCCAGGCCAAGTAATGCCGTGATCATGACCAGAACCAACCAGACACCCACCATCATTCCAGTCGCATCAGCAATCCGGCTCATAAAGCCGGTAAAATCAACCCCGGTTTTGCTCACCATCCACCAGCTTTGCGCGTGACGCATGGGATTGACGTAGGGCAGCAAAGAAAGCGCCGCTGGCAATCCGATGCTCAAGACGCCAATCGCCCTGCCTGGTTGGTGTCGGCGAATACAAACAACCGCACCGGCGATACCAATGGCCAGCAAAAAAAATGCGTTTTGGTAAAGAGTCTGCACGCTCAACACCGCGGCCATAACGGCGGGCAAACCGCGACGCATATTTGGCGTTTCAATGAAACGCCAGATCAACGACATCGTGAGCAAAATAAACCCGGTCGCCAAGCCGTAGGCCCGGATGGAATCACCATATCGAATGACTGTGAAATTCAAGCCGGCGAGCGCCAGTGAGAGCAGTGGCAACCCCTGGTCCATCGTCCGGCTGGCAACCCAAAATGCCGCCAGCAATAACAGTCCGCAACCCAGCCCCAGAATTCGCAGACCTATATCTGTGGTTCCGAGTCCCGCAGCCGACCAAATTCGCACCAGCGAGGGAAACAGAATGGGGCAATGATCATGCGGCAGCGCTTCCCAGACCTGTCCCAAGGATGGAAGCGTCGCGATGCTTTTGACGGATATTTCATCGCGCCAGAGGCCTCCGGCATGAATTAGATAAAAGAAATGCAGCCAGACAGCGGCGACCGTGGCCAAAATTGCCACCATCCATTCCGTCTGGCGCAAAAATGGTTTTTGAAGCGGGGTGGCCATGATTTATTCAATGACTGTTCACTGTGGTTTTACGTTGATAAACCTCCAGGCCGCTCCCATGAATATCCTTGCCATAGCGCGCAACCCATTTTGCACCCAAAGCATAAACGGTTTGGGTTGGCGAAATAATGTCAGCCATCCCGGCCAGTGTGTAGTTGGTTTGATACGAATCCCACCAATTGAAAATTTCCGGGTCTGAATCAGGTCGGCGGTTCCAGGACATGATGTTGTCGGCAAAGACGACGAATTCCGGTTTGCGCGTTTCGATGTCGCTGATCATTTCGTGTTGCATTTTCAAGGCGAACGGCTGCGGTTCCATCAGGCCATAAGTGTAAATGTAACCGGTCGCGGAATGGCGGTGCGCGAGAAAATAAATTTCCGGTTCCGAGCCGAGCACGGCCACGCGGGCGTCCGGCCCCGAGTTGTTGTAGATGTATTGGGCAATGATCTCCGCTTCCGGCAACGGGTCGGCGCCATAGGTGCCCCGCGCAATTTGCGTCAGTGGCTCCGCAAACCACATCGGGCTCCGGACGATGATCGTTGTCGTCACCATCAGCGCGCAACTCCAGACCGGCCAGTCGCCCAGTCGGGACTTGTTTGCCTTTCGATTCCCAAGCCGGCTTGCTCCACTGATGGCACAGCCGGCCAGCAACGCCGCCGCTGGCAGCGTCAGAAGGAAATAATGTTTCCGAAAATAAAAACCGGGAACGGCGGTCAGCGCCGCCGCCAGGATGAATCCAAGCAGCCAAAGGCGGGTAGGCCGCAATCGGTCGTCGAACCAGACCAAACCCAAACCCGCGGCCGCTATCAGCCACAGCAGCGGATCCGCCCCGGCCAGGTGACAAATCCGCCACCAAAACAATCGCGGCGCCTGGGCAATGGGGACGACCGATTCATATTGCCGGGCGTATTCCGTCGTCCAAAACCAAAATTTTCCAAAAACTCCCGCGTGCCAGAGAATCAGGCAACACAGACCGAACGGCAGCACCAGTCCCGTCCCCAGTATCGCAACCGGCCAGAACCGTTTGAGCACGGAGGATTGGGTTTGGCCAAGCCGGTCCACCGCAAAAGCAACCGCCGCCCACAAACCGATGAACGCGACATGTTGCTTCATTAAAATGCCAACACCGAACAGCAAACCGGCGGCGAACACAATCAGCCAGCGGGCGTTCTGCCGCGCCTTCCACATCAGGCACAGGCCGGCGGTGGCAAAGAACGCGGCGAAATGCGTGGCGTGCCCGGCCAGTCCCAGCATGGCCGGACTGGCAGCCATCACGGCGTAGGAAGTGGCGGCGGCCATCCCTGCCGTCCAGTCGAGAATTTGTTTGCCCAGCCAGAAAAGCATCAGCGCCGTCAGCGTCGTCATGCACAGCACGCCAAAATGAATGCCCGCCGG
>DLMG01000057.1 GCA_002479245.1 Verrucomicrobia subdivision 3 bacterium UBA7542
CGGCCGGACATCAAAATCATTCTTGGCGGACCGGAGGTCAGTTATGAAACTGAAAACCAGCCGATTGTCCAGTTTGCCGACCACGTTATCACCAGCGAGGCGGATTTGAAATTTGCGGAGGTGTGCCGGATTCTTTTGGAGCGCCGGCCTCCGGCACGGCGTGGTGCGGCTTGCGATTTGGAGTGTGCCGGGCCGGAGGCCGGCACTCCGTTGCCCCAAATCATTCCTGCCGAACTGCCGGACTTTTCACAAATCGTTTTGCCCTACGACCTCTACACCGACGACGACATCGCGCATCGCATCATTTACGTCGAGGCATCGCGCGGTTGTCCGTTCACGTGTGAGTTTTGCCTGTCGTCGCTCGACATTCCCGTGCGCCAGGTTCCCCTGCCCGCTTTGCTCGAACAGTTGCAACGATTGCTCGACCGCGGTGTGAAACAGTTCAAGTTCGTTGACCGCACGTTCAATCTCAACGTGGATATCAGCAAAGCCATTCTCGAATTCTTTCTGGAGCGCTGTCGGCCCGGTCATTTTTTCCACTTTGAAATGATTCCCGACCGATTGCCGGAATCCTTGCGCGAAGTCATCGCGAAGTTCCCGCCGGGCGCGCTGCAATTCGAGGTTGGGGTCCAGACGTTCAACGAGGCAGTCGGCCAGCTCATCAGCCGACGACAGAATTACGAGAAACTTGAAGATAATTTCCGTTTTCTTCGAAGCCAGACTGGCGTTCACATCCACGCCGACTTGATTGTGGGGTTGCCGGGTGAAACGCTCGAAAGTTTTGCCGCCGGGTTCGCCCGGCTCATTGCGCTCGGCCTACAGGAAATTCAAGTGGGCATTCTCAAACGGCTGCGCGGCACGCCGATTGTCCGGCACGACGCCGAATGGCAGATGATTTACAATCCGCATCCGCCCTACGAAATTTTGCAAAACAAGCTCATTGACTTCGCCACGATGCAAAAACTGCGCCGCTTCGCCCGCTATTGGGATTTGGTTGGCAACAGCGGCAACTTCGTCGAATCCACGCCGCTGATTTGGAATGTGGCACAGGTCTCTGACCTGTGTAAAAACAAGGGAAACTTCACAGACCAGAGGTCTGTGCCACATTCCCCCTTTCACGCCTTTCTCCGCCTCAGCGACTGGCTGCACGCGCGCACGGGCCGCACGAACAGCATCGCACTGGTGCGGCTGATGGAACTGCTCTTTGAATTTCTCACCGTTGAACTCAAGCTGGAGGCAAAGCTGGTGGCCGAAACGCTCTGGCGCGATTACCTGCGCGGCGGACGCCACGACAAACCAGGTTTCCTGAAAGATTTTCTTCCCGCGGAAGAAAAGGTAATCCCGCTGCGCAAAACCAAAACCGCCCTGCCCAAACGTCAGGCGCGGCATCTGGTGTAATCAAATGAACGCGAATTATATGGCAGTTCCAATTAACATTGGCGCAGTTTGCCGTGGCTCTGGAAAAAAGCGGCGAAGGCGTTGTAGCGGCAGACGTCTCGTCTGCCGTAGAGGGCTGGCGTCCCGCTGCCCGGAAAGAACGATGGAAGCTGAGTGCAGTTCTGAATTTTCCAGCATGGTTGGTGTGGGCGAGCGTTTTCTCCGCCGGGCGGGACGCCCCGGCTCTATGGCAGGCAGGATGCCCGCCGCTACGTAAAAGCGGCGGAGGGCCGCCGCCCGTCCTCTCCATCCTCCGTAGCAGGGCTACTGCGGAGGACGGGCGTAGCAGTACTGCGGAGGGTGGACACTCCAAGACGCTGCGCGCGGCACGATGATTCCTGAAATACGCAAAGCGTCTTGGACTGCGCCAGTCCCCTGGCGCTTTGCAAGAACACGAAATATCCGCCAGATTTCCGCGCGGTTCCGGGAACTTTCGCCCATTGCATTTGAATTAGTGGCATCCATTTTCGTGTAGCGTCGAGCTTGCGGCTCGGTTTTTTCGGCGCACAGCGCCGACACTATACCAACATTCGAGTTAATGGCATTGTCAACGCGCGGTCACGCCGATAGCTTTGTTCCAGCCTATGACGCCCAATCAACAACTGGCCACGTTGAACGCGGCGGTTTGCGAAGTCGCTTTTGACAATTTGACGCGTCAACTCTACGCCACGGATGCGTCCGTTTACCAAATCGAGCCGTTGGCCGTGGCGTTTCCCGCCAGCGCGCACGAGGCCAGCGCCATCATCCAGGCGGCAGCGCAGGCGGGTGTACCGGTCATTCCGCGCGGTGCGGGAACGGGTCTTTCGGGCGGAGCCATCGGCGACGGCCTCGTCGTTGATTTCGCGCGCTACAACCGGCTCATCTACGACCTGAACCTGGAACGCAAAACCGTCCGGGTCGGCGCGGGCGTGGTGCTGGATCAGTTGAACGATTTTCTCCATCCGCATAAATTATGTTTCGGCCCGGATGTGGCGACCAGTTCGCGCGCGACGCTGGGCGGCATGATTGCCAACGACTCGTCCGGCGCGCACGCGCCAGTTTATGGCACAACGGCGGATCACATCAGCGGGCTGGAAATTTTAACCAGCGACGGGCGCGTGGCGAGAATCGGTCCGGGCCAGGACTCGCTGCCGAGACAGCGTGACCTGCTGGAAAGCCTGACTTCGCTGAACGAGCTGCAAATTGCCGAGCGCTTTCCGCCGGGTCTCCTGAAACGCTGGCCCGGATACGCGCTGGCCCGGGCG
>DLMG01000284.1:0-1409 GCA_002479245.1 Verrucomicrobia subdivision 3 bacterium UBA7542
GACGAAGTCCACATGCTTTCGACAGCGGCGTTCAACGCGCTGCTCAAGACGCTCGAAGAACCGCCGGCGCACGTGAAATTCATGTTCGCCACAACCGACCCGGAGAAGGTTCTGCCGACGATTCTCTCGCGTTGCCAGCGTTTTGACCTGCGCCGGATCCCGGCCGCGCTCATCACCAAACACCTCGCGCACATCGCGAAACTGGAAAAGGTGAAAATTGACGAAGCGGCGCTCCACGCCATCGCGCGCGGCGCAGACGGCGCCATGCGCGACGCCGAATCCACGCTCGACCAGCTCATCAGCTTTTGCGGCGACAAAATCGAGGAAGCCGATGTGCTCTCCATGTTCGGCCTCGCCGCCCAAAGCCAGATTCTCGGTTTGAGCAAGGCTGTTCTCGCCGGCGAAATTCAAACTGCGTTGAGCCGGTTGAACGAACTGGCGCAAAACGGCAAGGACCTCGGACGATTGCTCACCGATTTGCTGAATCATTTCCGCAACCTGCTCATTTTCCAGGTTTCGCGCGGCGACTTGAATTTGCTTGAAGTCTCCGAAGCCGAAATCGCGGCACTGAAGGAACAGTCCGGGCTGGCCAATGTCGAGTCGCTCACCCGAATTCTCGAAGTCCTGACCGATTCCGAACTTCGGCTGCGCGACACCGCGTCCAGGAAAATTCTGCTCGAAGTCGCCCTGCTTAAAGCCATCGAAGCCCGCAACGCCATCAGCCTTGAATCGGTTTTGAAGCAGCTCAACCAATTGCGCGGCGGCCAGGGTGGCGCGGGCACCCTTGCCGCGTCGAAGCAAAGCGAAGCCGCTCTCTCTGCGGAGCGCCGGCCTCCGGCCCGGCGTGAAACCGATAGCACGCATCAACGCGCCGTGCCGGAGGCCGGCGTTCCAGCTCCTGCGCCCGCAACATCGGCTAATATTACGGCCGTTTCCGCTGACCTGGCCGGGTTGTGGACAAAGCTGGTTGAAGCCGTTGGCCGCGTCAGTCCGTTCACCCGCAGCTATCTCGTGGATGCACAGCCGGTTTTGTTTGAGAAAAACATTTTTACGATTGGTTTCGATCCCGAATTTGAAGATCACCTTGGTCTCGTGGACAATGCGCGCAACCACACGCTGCTCCAAACCAAACTCGCGGAGCTTGGCCATGCAAACGCGCAAATTAAATTCGTCAAAATCGAAGCGTCTGCCGCCCGTGTGCCGCAACCAGCCAAGGTCGCGTCCCCTGCCCTTGCCGCGCCGGAGCGACTTGTCTCGCCGGAGCGGAGCGGAGGCGGAACTCAAGGCGGGGCGGCGGCGTCTTCAACGCCCGTTGCAAAAGAAAAGCCGGTGTCAGTTTCATTCAACAAAAACGATTTCAAAAACGACCCGCTGATTCAAAAAGCCCTGGAAATTTTCAAAGGCCAGAT
>DLMG01000284.1:1517-13681 GCA_002479245.1 Verrucomicrobia subdivision 3 bacterium UBA7542
ATGTCCAGCATCGGCAAACTCATGAAACAGGCTGCGCGCATGCAGCAGCAAATGGAACAGGTGCAGGCCCAACTCGCCGCGCGCACCGTCGAGGCCACCAGTGGCGGCGGCGCGGTCAAAATTACCGCCAGGTGCGACGGCACCATTGCCTCGGTGAAAATCGATCCGCAGGCGCTCAACCCGTCTGACGCACAGTTGCTCGAAGACATGATTGTTACCGCCGCGAACCAGGCCCTCGGCCAGGCCAAGGAAATTTCCAACGCCGAAATGGGCAAGGTCACGGCGGGATTGAACCTGCCGGGACTGATGTAGATTTTTTAATCGTCCTCGTCCTCGTTCTCGTCCTCGATTTTTCGATTACGAGAACGAGGACGAGGACGAAAGGGACGATGAATCCAATTCCAGAACCCGTTGTTTCGCTCATCGCTGCGCTGAACAAGCTGCCCGGCATCGGGCCGCGTTCCGCCGAACGCATCGCGTTGCACATCGTCCAGGCAGATTCGGCGGTGGTGAAACAACTGGCCGACACGATGCTCCATGCCCGGGAGAAAATCCGGTTTTGCACAACCTGCGGCGCGTTGACGGAAAAGTCACCCTGCCCCATCTGTGCCGACGCCCGGCGCGAGGCCTCGCTGGTGTGCGTGGTCGAGCGCGCGGTGGACATTCTGAGCATTGAGAAATCCGGCACGTATCGCGGCATATTTCACGTGCTCGGCGGGAAAATTTCGCCGCTTGATGGCATTGAGCCGGAAGACTTGCGCATTGCCGAACTGGAAAAACGCCTGGCACAGGAACCCATCAAGGAGGTAATCATTGCGCTGGGCACGGACGTGGAGGGTGATGCGACGAGCCATTACCTGGCCAAACGGCTGGCGCGCAAAGGACTTAAAATCTCCCGTATCGCCTACGGTTTGCCCGCCGGGAGCGGGCTGGAGTTCGCCGACGAACTTACCTTGAGCCGCGCGCTGGAAGGCCGCAGGGAAATGACTGAGAAATGACTAATGACGAAGCCCTAATGACTAAAGAATGCCAAATATCGAAATCCAAACTCACACATCGCCGCGACGATTTGTCATTAGTCATTGGTTATTCCTTCGTCATTATGGTTTTGTCATTCGTCATTCCGTGTTGCCTTCATGAAACCTGAGAAGATCGTTGTATTTGACCTTGGCAAGGTGCTGGTGGATTTCGACTACCACATCGCCATCCCGCGCATCGCCGCGCGCAGCAAACTGCCGCCTGACGGAATCAAGACCTTCCTGGGACAATCCCACGCCATCATTGATTACGAGTGTGGCCGGTTGACACGGGAGGAATTTTATGAGCAGGCGCGCAAAGCCACCGGCTTTCGCGGAACGATGGAAGAATTCAGCGAATTTTTCGCGGACATTTTCACGGCGATTCCGCCGATGATTGAACTTCACGCCGGGCTGCGGCGGCGCGGCATTCCCACCTACATCTTCTCGAACACGAACGACCTTGCGGTTGAGCACATTCGGCGGAATTTCCCGTTTTTCCGTGATTTCGACGGCTACATTTATTCCTACGAAGTCGGCGCAATGAAGCCCGAGGCGAAGATTTACGAGGTGTTGGAAAAACTGGCCGGACGGCGTGGCGCGGACATTGTTTATCTGGACGACCGGCCGGAAAATGTGGCGGCAGGCGCGGTGCGCGGCTGGCGGACGATTTTGCACGAGACACCGGAAAAAACGCGGCTGGCTTTGAAGGGTTTCAAGTTGCTGTAGCAGCCGACGTGAGTCGGCTCAATAATTCAAGACCGTTGCGAAATCGGCGTAGCGGCGTCTCGGCAGAGCGCCGCTATTCACAACCGGTTGAAAAAATGCGGCGGTCTGCCGACCGCCGCTACGTCGCATCAACGCGGCTTGACTGGTTTGACCGGCTTGAGGCCGACCTCGTGGGCGATGTCGTCGAACTCATCGCGGCTGACCTCTTCGAGTTGTTTGCCGCGCGCCTTGAGCTTTTCGTTGATTTTGACGGCCTTCTCGGTCATCACCTCGTGCGTTTCCTCCGTGCCGCCGACCAGGGCAAAGTTTGGTCCGGTGGTGAGCCGTTTGTGGCCGTCGGAATCCAATCCGACACCGAGCATGATTGCCTTGCGTTTTTTCTTTTGGGGCGCGTTCGCCATGAATTCAAACTAAGTGCAGCCACAGTCGCGGTCAAGCGCGCGGCGGTTGAGTTTCGCAGAATTTTAATCTGAAAACCAAAATTGGAATCCGGATACAGGCGGGAAGCGCATGGGTGGTTCGTCACAGCGATTTGTAGCCGCGGACGTCAGTCCGCGCTCATTAGAAGAAGTTTGCGCCGACTGATGTCGGCGGCTACTGCGTTTTTCGTCTTTAATCATTGGCGCCGCGAACCGGCACGGTCAGTGGCCGGCCGTTGTTCGCTGGGCCGAGTTTCAGCAGGAACGGCACGGCAATTTTTGCCCATTCTTCCGCCGTTGGATAACCCAAGGCCGACCCGCCGAAACAACTGCGCAGCATGTCGGTGTTGATGATGCCGGGATTGAGCGGCACGGCGGCCATGCCCGGTGGCAATTCCTGCGCCAGAGCCAGGGTCAATCCTTCAATCGCCCACTTGGTGGCGCAATACGGCGCGACTTCCGCAGCGGTCGAGCGTCCCCAGCCGGAACTGAAATTGACGATGACGCCGCTGCCACGCTTGAGCATTTCCGGCACAAATTGGCGGATGATATTCGCCACGCCCTTTATGTTCACATCAATGACATCGGAGAACTCCGGCGCGCCGACCTGCCAGAGCGGGGCGTTGCGGTTGATGAGTCCGGCGTTGTTCAGCAGCAAATCCGGCGCGGCGTGAGATTTCAAAGCGCGCTTCGCCCACGCGGCGACTTGTTCGTCGGAAGAAACGTCAATCGTGGCAAAGACGTTTGGCGGCGGAAATTGTTTTTGCAATTGCGCGATTTCCTTTTCCGAACGTCCGCAGCCGAGAACCGTGTGGCCGAGCCGGATGAATTCCTCCGTCATCGCGCGACCGAGCCCGCGCGAGACGCCGGTGATGAGAATTGTCTTTTGGTTTGGGGACATGCTTCAGATTTAACGCAAAGACGCGAAGGAGCAAAGACCAGAGAAGTGAAAAAAGATTGCTTGCGTTGCGTCTTCGTGCCTTTGAGCTGCTGCTATCTGTGAAAATTTTGTTTTCTTGGACAAATTGTCCAACGCAGAGGCGCGGAGAATGCAGAGTTTCGCAGAGTTTAATTTCCTCCGCGGTCCTCGGCGTCCTCTGCATCTCTGCGTTAAGGCTTCCGGACGTTTGGTTGTGGCTATGCCGCGCCCAGGCCTATGCGTTGAAATTTAATCGCGCGGATTGAACTTTGCTTCGCGCGAGCCGTTACCACAATTTTTTCCGCGTCCGTGACTTTTGCCGGAAACTAGATGTGCTAATGCCAGAATTCAGCGCCGACTATACTTGCAATTCCATGGACGAAATTCCTTGCCCATCCCCTTGCCAGGTGGATAACAGAACTGTTTTTGTAGGACAAGACCCTACAAGGACCAAGTACATCCGTAAGTCAAAAGGCTGTCCGGTGAAACTGTCATTCGCAGAAACGACGCCGACGTGTTGGACGGGATTGGACAGTCCGTCTTCAGCACAGGCAACCTGTACCCTCGAACCGGCGCTGCTGTTCCCAGTCCGGCCATCGCCAATTTATACCGCCCGTTTTCATCCGCACCTTGAAATTTCGATAATACCATTAATGCCATCACCAATAATCATCCTATGAAATCACGAATCCAACACACACTGCTCGCGCTGGCGTTGCTCTCAACCTTTACCACGTTCTACGTGGCTCAACTCTTCGCCGCTCCCCTGGGCACGGCCTTCACCTATCAGGGCCGCTTGACCGATGGCGCCAATCCCGCCACGGGGATTTACGATTTACGATTTACGATTTACGACGCTCTCACCAACGGCACCCTGATGGCCGTGGTGACCAACGCCAGCGTGGCCGTCACCAACGGCCTGTTCACCACGCCGGTTGATTTCGGCCAGCCGCCCCTCAATTTCAATGCGATGTGGCTGGAAATCGGCGTGCGCACCAACGGCAGCGCTGGCGGTTTCACCACGGTCAGTCCGCGCCAGGCGATGCTGCCCGCGCCTTATGCGTTTTATGCCCTCAACTCCAGCAACGCCGTCACGGCAGTCACGGCGAGCACTGCCGTCACCGCCAGCAACGTCGCGCCCGGCGCCATCAACAGCGCCAGCATCCAGACCGGCAGCATCTTGGTTTCCAACATCAACACCGCCAGCCTGGCCAGCGCCTTCTGGAGCCTGTCCGGCAACAGCGGCACGGTGGCTGGCGTCAATTTCGTCGGCACCACCGACAATCAGCCGCTCGAACTGCGTGTGAACGGCCAGCGCGCATTCCGCATTGTGCCTACCACCGATACACCCAATGTCATCGGCGGTTGCAGCAATAACAGCATTGCGGCGAACATTATCGGAGCGACCATTGGCGGCGGCGGAACGGTTTTGGGCGCGCAGCCGAACATCATCACCAACGGCGGCCAGTATGGCACCATTGCCGGCGGTTATAACAACACTGTCGCGGGCTATGGCAGCGCAGTGCTGGGGGGGTCGGTCAATTTCGCCGGCGGCTGGTTTGCCGCCATCGGCGCGGGCCAGTTCAACAGCAGCCTCAGCGACTACACTTTCCTTGGCGGCGGCTCTACAAACGTAATCCAAGTCAACGCCCTTTTTTCCTTCCTCGGCGGCGGCTACGGAAATTCCATCCAGATGAATGCCGGCTACTCCGCCCTCTGCGGCGGCTACAACAATTCCATCCAGGTGAATGCTGGCCCATCCTTCCTCGGCGGCGGCAGCGGCAATTCCATCCAGACGGGTGCCGGCTACTCCGCCCTCTGCGGCGGCAGCGGCAATTCCATCCAGACAAATGCCAATTGGTCCTTCCTCGGCGGCGGCTACGTCAATTCTATCCAGACCGGCGCCGACAACTCCTTCCTCGGCGGCGGCCAATACAATTCCATCCAGATGAATGCCTACTACTCCTTCCTCGGCGGCGGCGACATGAACAGCATTCAGGCCAGTTATTCCGCGCTCGGCGGCGGCAGTGGAAACAGCATTCAAGCCGGTTCCGGTTCTTCCACAATTGGCGGCGGCGAATACAACAGCATCCAGGCTAATGCAGACCATGCCATGATCGGCGGCGGCGCCAACAACAGCACCACCGGCGCCAAGAGCTTCATTGGCGGCGGCATCAACAACTCGGCCGGTGGCTTCGGCACCATGATTGCCGGAGGCGCCACCAACGTGGCGAGCGGTGCCTATGGAACGATTGGCGGTGGTGCGAACAACACCATCATATGGGGCTCGCCTTTTAACATTATCGTCGGCGGTCAATACAACAGCATCGAAGATGAATGCTCTTATTCCGCCATCAGCGGCGGGGTCTCGAACACGATGCAAGAAGGCGATCTTTACTGCGCCATTGGCGGCGGTATTAACAACACCATTGGCACTGGCTTCATCGGCGCCACGATTGCCGGCGGCAGCGGGAATGCTTGTTCCTTCAGCCCAAAGTTCCCCACCGTCGGCGGCGGTCAAAACAACAGCAGCGGCGGCAATTATTCGACGGTTCCCGGCGGCGACCAAAACGCGGCTACCGGGAACAACAGCTTTGCCGCCGGCCATCGCGCCAAGGCGAACAGCCAGGGCGATTTCGTCTGGGCCGATTCCACGGACGCCGACTTCGCCTCCACGGGCAACAACCAGTTCCTCATCCGCGCCGGCGGCGGCGTGGGCATCAACAAAAACAATCCGGCCACGGCGCTGGATGTCAATGGCACGGTCACAGCCACAACCTTTGTGGGCGGCAGGCTTGGCATCGGCAACAGCGCACCCGCGTTTCAGATCGACGTGACCGCGCCGCAGGCGGTCGCGCGCTTCATCACCACCAACAATATTAACGGCTCCGTCCTGGAGCTGGACAATACCACCGCGGGATTGACCTATCACGGCGCGGTCAATTTCAACGATGGCGCCGGGCAAATAGGCTATCTCAGCAGCGGTGCCATGACTTTCACAACATCCAGCGGAGAGCGGATGCGCATTCTCAGCAATGGCAATGTCGGCGTTGGCAACACCAGTCCGGGATATTTGCTGGTGGTGGGCAATTTCGGAAGTCCCGCCTATTGCAATGGCACGACTTGGGTGAACGGTTCGGATCGTAATTCAAAGGAGGCATTCGCCGCCATTAACCCGTGCGCGGTGCTGGAGAAGGTTTTGGCGCTGCCGATCACGGAATGGAAATACAAGGTGGAGACGGATGGCACCCGGCACCTTGGCCCCGTGGCACAGGATTTTCATGCGGCCTTTGGCCTGAACGGCCCGGACGACAAACACATCGCCACGGTGGATGAGGAAGGCGTTGCGCTGGCGGCCATCCAGGGCTTGAATCAGAAGCTGAATGAAAAAGATGTGGAGATTCAGGACTTGAAAATGCGGCTGGAAAAACTGGAGCAACTTATCAACGCAAAAAACGGAGGCACACAATGAAAGCACGAGGATTGAATCCGCCTTCGCTTCGCTTCCGTCTTCGCACTGCTTCGCCGAGACAAGTCGACGCGACGAGGATGGAAGATGGAGGATGGAACACGCGAAGCGTCCTGGAGTGCGGCAGCCCTCTGTCGCTTTTCCCCGCGACCGACTTGATACGCCCAGCCGAAAGCGCCAGAGGGCTGG
Source organism: Verrucomicrobia subdivision 3 bacterium UBA7542 (assembly GCA_002479245.1). Taxonomy (GTDB): domain Bacteria; phylum Verrucomicrobiota; class Verrucomicrobiia; order Limisphaerales; family UBA11358; genus UBA11358. The sequence goes on from DLMG01000284.1 coordinate 8,259, forward strand.
CGCAGTCCAAAACCTGGCGGTTGGCTGCTGCTCTATTTCTGTTTTCTGCTTTTAGCTTTCGGGCTTGGGGGCAAAGCTACAGCATTGACTGGTATAAAATCGCCGGAGGCGGCGGCACCAGCACCGGCGGTGTGTATGCCGTCAGCGGCACCATCGGCCAGCACGACGCCGGCGGACCGATGACCGGCGGCAGTTATTCTTTGACCGGCGGCTTTTGGAGTTTGATTGCCGTCGTGCAGACTGGCGGCCTGCCGTTGCTCACGATTACCCTCAACCCTCAACTCTCAACCGTGACTGTTTCCTGGCCGAACACCGGCAGTTACACGTTGCAGCAGAATTCCAATCTGGCCGGCGGAAGTTGGGCGACCAGCGGTTACACCATCACGACCAGCAACGGCACGAACAGCGTGACCATCACGCCACCGACCGGGAATCTGTTTTTTAGATTGAAGCAATAATCCGCGTAGCGGCGACTCGGCAGAGCGCCGCCATACTTTTGAAAATCAGCACGGTGGGAGCAAGCTGAAGCTTGAACTCCAACCTGCGGACAGGCTGCCGGCGCTCCGGTTCAGGTTCGCGGATTGAACTTTGATTCGCGCGCGAGTTGCTCCCATAATTTTTTCTCCGAATCCGTGACTTTGGAAGGCACGGCGATTTTTGTGACGACAATCAAATCACCGCGCGCGCCGTCGCGGGTCGGCAGGCCGCGTGCGCGCACGCGAAGTTTCTGGCCGTTTTGCGTGCCAGGTGGAATTTTGATGTTCACGCGACCGTCCAGCGCGGGCACGGAAAGGTTCGCGCCCAGCACGGCTTCCCACGGCGCCAGCTCGGCTTCGTAAATCAGATTGTGACCCTCGACCTCGAAGTCGGGATGCCGGGACAGCCGCACGCGCAGATACAAATCGCCCGCCGCGCCGCCACCCGCGCCGGTTTCGCCGCGTCCGGCGAGCCGCAATTTCTGTCCTTCGGTCACGCCGGGCGGGATTTTGACCTGGTGTGTTTCCGTTTTGACCGAGCGCCCGACGTTATGACGCACGTTGACCGTGCGCACTGAGCCGCGCAGGGCCTCTTCGAGCGTGACCAGAATGTCGCCTTCAACGTCACGTCCGCGCTCGGCGAATTCTTCTTCGGCAAAATTTGCGGAACCGCCAAAGCCACCCGCGCCACCGCGCATCCGCGATCCAAAAAGCTGCTCAAAGAAATCACTAAAGCCCGTGCCGCCAAAATGGGTCTCAAATTCTTCACCCCCGGCACCGCGCCCGCGAAAAGTCTGGCCGCCGGAGAAGTGTTCCGAGCCGGACGGCGGACGAAAATCCGCGCCGGACTTCCAATTCGCGCCCAGTTCGTCGTATTTTTTGCGTTTGGCCGGATCACCCAAAACTTCGTAGGCCTCGTTGATTTCCTTGAATTTTTCCTCGGCCTTTTTTTTGTCCCTGGCGACGTCGGGATGATATTGCCGCGCGAGTTTGCGGAAGGATTTTTTCAGTTCCTCGGCGCTGGCCGTGCGCGGCACGCCGAGGGTTTCGTAGTAATCTTTGTATTGGACGGGCATAGCTGTTGCCTTTCTTCACGGCAACGTTATGGAAGAATGTGCCGGCTTGCGGATTTTGTCAAAATTTTGCGGCTGGCGCGCTACTTCCCGATTTTCGTGTTGTCCACGCTGAGGTAGCAAGTGCCGGCGAGGTCGCCCTGCCGGCGCCAGATTTTCAGCAGGATTTGATCCCCCCTGGCCTGTCGGCCAAGTTTGACCGCGTCGCTGGAGTTGCTCACCGGCTGGCGGTCGATTTCCATAATCACGTCACCGTACTGCAATCCAGCCTCGGCGGAATTTGAGGCCGGTTCAAGCTCAGAGACAAGTGCGCCTCGAACACTGGGGGGGACTCCCAATTGCCGCCGCACCTCCGGTTCCAAATCAGCCACCTTGACGCCGGCGAGGGCGTCAATCATGGAATTGCCGGAACCCGGCTTTTTCTGGTCATTGCCACTGGGCGCAACCTCAACGGGCAGTTCGGTGAGCGTGACCGTGACCGTTTCCGGACGTCCATTGTGGAGCAATTTTACCGTCGCCGAACTTTCCGGCGCGGATTCAGAAACGGCCAGTTGAAAGCTGTTCACGTCGGTGATGTCCTTGCCGTTTAAACCGACGATCACATCGCCCGGTTTAATCCCTGCTTTCTCCGCGGGCGTGTTTGGAAACACATCGCTGACGAGCGCGCCGTTTTGATCCGGCAAATCAAATGACTTGGCCAGCCCCGGCGTGATGTCCTGGAGCAGGATGGGGAGATCACCGCGCGTCACTTTGCCGCCAGCGATGAGGCGTTCCATGACGTGGCGCGCCATGTTGATGGGCACGGCAAAACCAACCCCTTCACTGCCGCGCGTGCTGCTGATGATGGCGGTATTGATGCCCACGAGCCGGCCTTCGGCGTCCACCAGCGCGCCGCCGGAATTGCCAGGGTTGATGGCGGCGTCTGTTTGAATGAAATTTTGGTATTGGTTGAATCCGGCGAGGCCGCTGCGGCCCAGCGCGCTCACGATGCCCATCGTCACAGTCTGGCCAACGCGAAAGGGATTGCCGATGGCGAGCACAATGTCACCGACCTCCAACTGGTCGCTGTCGCCCAACGTGATGGCGGGCAAATCCTTCGCGTCAATTTTCAAAACCGCCACGTCCGTCGGCGGGTCGGTGCCAACGACCCGGGCGGTGAACTCCTTTTTGTTGTCGGCGATGGCCACTTCGATTTCGTCCGCGCCGTCCACCATGTGATTGGCCGTCAAAATGTAACCATCCGGTGAAACGATGACGCCGGAGCCGAGGCTTTGCTCCCGGCGCGTGCGTTCACGTCCGTTGTTCGGGAACTGGTTGTCGAAAAATTGCCGGAAAAACGGGTCAACAAAGGTTGGAATGCGCATCGGCCGGATATGAACGATGTGCGTGGAGTAGATGTTGACGACGCTGGGCGCGGCCTTTTTGACGACGGGGGCGAAGCTGGCGCCGAGTTTGGCATCGCGGTTGACGGGCGTGGTTTCAACCTTGATTGCCGGTTCGCTTTCCCTGGCCGAGGAGGTGAGGAAAAACAGGCCGGCCACGACCAGCGCGCCCGCGATGCCTGAAAGAAATCCAACCAATAACCTGGAAAAATGTCTCATAGCTTGGTGAAACTATTGACACTGCCACGGACTGCCTGTTCAAACCGCCTGTGCCTATTTCGCCGGTTGGTTGGTTTGTGGTGGTGGTGTTTGCGACTGCTGGAGTTTTGCCGCGTCTTCGGGTTTGATAACCTCGATCTTCGCGCCATTTTTCATTTCTGCAGCCGAAGGCACTTTGATGATGTCGCTGGTGAGCGGCATTGCCGGCCCGGACACCGCCGACGGCTCAGGCGCCGGCTTAGGTTCGGTGGAGAGCAGTTCAACTTCAAAAATCAAAACGGAATTGGGCGGGATACCGGGGCGCCCCCGTTCGCCGTAAGCGAGTTCCGACGGCACAAACAACTTCCACTTGGAACCGACCTTCATCTGCATGAGCGCTTCCGTCCAGCCGTGAATCACGTTGCCAACGGGAAACTGCGCCGGTTTGCCGTGTTTGATGGAACTGTCGAATTCCGTGCCATCAATCAACGTGCCGCGATAATTCACCATTACGACGTCGTTGGGCGTTGGAATCGTCCCGTTGCCATTGGTGATGACTTTGTATTGCAGGCCGTCCGGCAACGTGATGACACCCGGGTTGTTTTTGTTTGTGGCCAGAAAGGCTGCGCCTTCCGCTTTGTTTTTTACCGCAGCCTCTTCCCGTGTTTTTTGCTGCTTGGCGGCAAACTCTTTTTGAAATGCCGTCAGCGTCTCCTGCGCCTGTTCCGGTGTGAGCAGCGTGGGGCCGGACAGCACGTCATTGATGCCGCGCGCGACCAGGTTTGCGTCAACCTCGACCCCCTGGCGCTGCAAGTTGTGGCCCATTGACATGCCAATGGCATAACTGATGCGCGCCTTTTCGTCACTTAACACATTCGTGCCGGCCGGCGTCTGGGTCGCAGGAGTCTGGCTGGCAGTGGCCCCGGGTTTGACCGGGGTGGCGCTTGGTTTTGAATTGGAGGTGCAGCCTGCAAGACAGGCGACACCCAGTGAAATGGTTACAGCTAAAGCAATGGTTTTCATAGTTTTAATTTTCGAGTGGCTATTATCGGGGTTTGGATTAAAATTGCAATTCCGTTTTACACACACGCCCCATAACCCCGGCGCGCTCAAAATGATTCCCTTGCTGAACGAATCTGCTTAGACTTGGTCGAAGCTGTGCCAATTGCAATGAGTCACTCAAAAATAAAAATCCTCGCCCCCATCGCGTCTGCCGTGCTGGCCGGGTCGGTCATCATCGGCTGCGCCATCGCCAAAACTGTTCCCCCATCCCTGCCGCCGACAACCCAAACCAGCATTTCCCCGGCGCTGATGACGCAAACAAACATTCTCCTGGCGCCGGGTCCAAACGACGCGCGCATCACCTACGTCACGGCGCGGTTGCTGGAGGAATTTCACTACTCGCAAGAACTGCTCGACACGGAGATTTCAGAGAGGTTTTTCGACGGTTATTTGGAAACCCTCGATCCGCGGCGTGAAAATTTTCTGCAATCCGATATTGCCGAATTCACGCACTACCGGACGAATCTTGACGCATTCACCATCGGTACCAACGGCACCGCCAACCTCACGCCCGCGTATGAAATTTACCGGCGATACCTTGAACGCATCCAACAGCACGCTGACTGCGTGAACGAACTTTTGCAGGCGGACAGATTCAAATTTAACACCGACGAACACATTCTTCTCGACCGTCGCCACGCGCCCTATCCCAAAGACCTCGGCGAGGCAAAACAGCTTTGGTCGCAGCGGCTGCGTTACGAGTATTTGCAGGAAAAACTCAGCCGCGAGATTTCGCCGACCAATAACAATGTGATTTTGACTTTGCCCAAATCCGCCACCGCGGAAATCACCGGCACGCTGGCGCGGCATTATCGCTGGAATTTGCACATGGCGACCAATTTGGACAGCACGGACGTTTTGCAGGCGTATCTCAACGCCCTGGCACATGCCTACGACCCGCATTCGGATTATTTCAACACCGAGCACGCGCAGACTTTTTCCATCGACATGAGCCTGTCACTTTTCGGCATCGGCGCTCAACTGACCGAGGACGACGGCTATTGCACCATCAGTTCGCTTGTCCACGGCGGCCCGGCGGAGAAAAGCAAGCAACTGCATGAAAAAGACCGCACCATTGCCGTTGCACAAAGCAATCAACCGCCCGTGAATGTTGTGGACATGGAACTCGGCAAAGTTGTCCAACTCATTCGCGGTCCAAAAGGAACCGAAGTGCGGCTGACCATCAGTCCGGTGGAAGACCGCGCCGTCCGCCGCGTTGTGACTTTGATCCG
>DLMG01000111.1:0-2822 GCA_002479245.1 Verrucomicrobia subdivision 3 bacterium UBA7542
CAGAAATTCGACCCGGAAGCGTTCAACACCCTCCTCGGTTTCATGGGCGGCTATGACACCGTCGCGCGCTTCGCCCTGCCCCTCGTGATCCCGCCCGTGGACATCAACGTCCCGCGCAACGCGTGGCAAAACATCGGCACCAACCTCATGCAAACCGCCCGGACCGGCGAAATCAATCCCGCCACAAAATTTTATGCGGAAATGATCACCGCCTACCGTGCCGATCAACCGGAAGATTTCAACCGCATCGTCGGCCAATACCGCGCCTGGCTGGCCGACCGTTTTGCGCCCCAAATGAAAAAGGCGGACCAGGAATTTTTCTTCAGCACGATGCAGCCATTTTACAAGGCCACCGTCATCTACGTGCTCGCCCTCGTGCTGGCGTTGCTGTCGTGGTTCAACCTGTCCGACTGGCTGCGGCGCTCGGCGTTTTATCTCATCGGCCTGGCGTGGGTGATTCACACCACCGGCCTTGTGTTCCGCATGTATCTCGAAGGCCGGCCGCCGGTGACCAATCTTTATTCCTCCGCCATCTTCATCGGCTGGGCCGCGGTCATTCTCGGAATGGTTTTGGAAAAAATTTATCACGACGGCATCGGCTGCGTCGTTGCATCATTCGCCGGCTTCGTCACGCTCATCATCGCGCACAACCTCGCGCTTAGCGGTGACACCATGGAAATGATGCGCGCCGTGCTCGACACCAATTTCTGGCTCGCCACCCACGTCGTCACCGTCACCCTCGGCTACGCCTCGACGTTTGTGGCCGGATTCCTCGCCATCATTTACATCCTGCGCGGCGTGTTCACGACCACCCTTTCGGAATCAACCGCCAAGTCACTGGCGCGGATGGTTTATGGCATCGTCTGTTTCGCCACATTGTTCAGTTTTGTGGGCACCGTCCTGGGCGGCATCTGGGCCGACCAATCGTGGGGCCGGTTCTGGGGTTGGGACCCGAAGGAAAACGGCGCGCTGCTCATCGTGCTCTGGAACGCGACCATCCTGCACGCGCGTTGGGGCGGCCTCGTGCGCGAACGCGGCCTGATGAACCTCGCGGTGTTCGGCAACATCGTCACCAGCTTCTCGTGGTTCGGCGTGAACATGCTCGGCATCGGCCTGCACAGCTACGGTTTCACGGACGCGGCGTTCAAATGGCTGATCCTCTTCATCGGCAGCCAGGTCACCATCATCGTCCTCGGTCTGTTGCCGCAAAAGTTCTGGCGTAGCTTTCAATCCCGCGCATCGGCATAGACGGAATGTGTGCGGCTTCGTCCTTGAACCGAGTCAAGGTTCAAAATTCTGAATTCACCCTTCTCACAATAAGTTTTTTAGTCACAAGACGTTTACAAAACTTTGTCCCACGTGGGACAAAGTTTTGTCGTCCTCGTTCTCGTCCCTCAAAAACGTTGAGTGTGAATTTTTAACAACAAAGGAACAAAGGACACAAAGAAATCCGACCCGGCGCGCTGCAGTGAACGAAGGCGGACCTGTCGCGTCCCTATTCGATGTTCACCATTCGAAGCTTGCTCGTGATCTATCGGAGTTGGATGTTCCCTCCGTCGCGCTGCGCACTACGGACGGCAGGCAGTGTTTTCCCGCTACGCGAGAAATGGTTGTTACTCCACAATCTGGATTCCCAGCCTGCCCCGCTTCTTTCCTTCGTCCTTGCCCGGATTCCACCAGCACCGGCCCTTGCCTTCAATCGCCTTTGCCGCCCGGCCCTCGATTTCCTTCAACTGCTCCTTTCCCAGCGGACGAAATTCCTCGAATGCCCGAAACGCGGCGTCCTGTTCATTGGGAAAACTCAGCCCCAACAACGCCACGTCCGGATCGAGCGTCAGCGTGTAATGCAGGCAATCGGCCACGCTCAGGCGCGGAAGTTGCGCCCCGTCTGCGGATTCCTGGCCGCCGGAACTGAACTTGCCGCGCGGCCGTTCCTGCAACGGCTGGTTGTATCCCGTCGTGTCGCTCAGCAATTTGCCCGCCCCGAATGTCTTGAAGCATACCGTGCCGACCCCTTTCCGCCGCGCGAGCGGCAGGATCTCATCCACGTAACGCCGGTCCACAAACGGCCCCACCGGGAACATCATCACGTCGCACAAATCGGTATTGAGCGCCGCGCGCAACACGTCGGGATGATGACTGGAAATGCCGCGGAACCGCACCTTGCCGGCAGCCCGGCACCGGCCCAGCTCGTCCATGCCCGTGGCGGCAATCCACTCCCATTGCGGCAGTTCGGACACACCGTGGAAGACAAACAAATCCACCGAGTCAAGCCCGAGCGCCTGGAGACTCGTGTCCACCTGCGGCCCGACCGGTTGTTCCAAGTGATCAATCTTGTCGATGATGAACATCCCGTCGCGCCGGCCCTTGAGCGCGGCGCCGACAATCTGTTCGCTGTAACCGCTCTCGTACATCGGCGCGGTGTCAATGAGGTTCAACCCGTGATCCATGGCCCGATGCAGTGTGGCCACGCATTTTTCCAGCGGCACCGAGCGGTCCGCGATATCGCCAATGCCCAGCACGGACGCTTCAAACCCTGTCTTGCCCAAAAGTCGTCTTTTCATGGCTGTTGATTCCTTTCGGAATACTTACTTCACATTCCGGGTTCGCACAAGCGGCATGGATGCGAATGGACGCAACTGGCATCAGAACCGGCCGGTTTGCAATCGGCGGGTTTGATCAAACCATCCAGTTGGGTTGCTGCGTTTCCAACCGTTTGACCTCCACGCCCACAACGCAAACGTCGTCCTCGAATTCAGAACTGGCGGAGAAATGTTTGATTTCGTCAAGCAGTCCCGCGAACAACTCGTTCGTCGGCAGTT
>DLMG01000111.1:2956-5390 GCA_002479245.1 Verrucomicrobia subdivision 3 bacterium UBA7542
CCCTTCGGCTTCGATCAACCCGTCGGTGAAAAGCGCGATCAGGTCGCCCACCTCCATCGAACACCGGTGGGTGGGAAACTGTCCTTCGGCGAAAAGCCCCAGGGCCGGGCCCTTTTTTCGTTCCGGGCCACTCCCCAGCCATTCGGCCGTGCCCCGTTGCCGGTGCAGGAGTATCGGTTCGGGATGCGCCGCGCTGGCGTAGCGCAACTCCGCTCGGGCCACGTCGGCAATCAGGTAAAAGGCGGTGGCATACATGGTGGAGCCGGTTTGCTTGAAGACGCCCGCCACTTCGCGGTTGATCTGGGCGAGCAGCTCGCCGGGCTCGGTCGTCGTGCCGCTCAGATCCACCACCAGGGCGCGCATCATGGCCGTCACCAGCGCCGCGCGCACGTCATGCCCCATCACGTCGCAAATAAACAAACCCACGGTCGTGTCCGAAAGCGGCACCACGTCGAAGAAATCCCCGCTGACCGCGCCGGACGGGAAGAAGAAGCTGAAAAACTCCAGATCGCTTTCCGCGCGCGGCTTGTGACGCGGCACGCAGGGGAATTCGTGCGGCAGCATGGCCAGTTGCAACTCGCGCGCCATCTTCAATTCCTCGACGGTTTGCTTGTTCTTTTGTTCCAGTTGCCGTGTGTACTCGGCCAGTTTCTCCTCGGTCTCCTTAAGGGCCGTAATATCGTGGGAAACGCCGAAAGTGCCGATGATTTTCCCCTCTTCGTCACGCCACGGCACCTTGGTTGACAGCACCCAATACATTTTCCCATCGGAGGTTTTGGTGCATTCCAGCTTGTCGAGCAAGGGCTCGCCGGTTTGCAGAATTTTTTGTTCGTCCTCGAACGCCGGGCGGGCGCGCTCCTCCGGGAAAACGTCGAAATCCGTCTTGCCCGTAAGGTGGGCGGCAAACTGTTCCTCGCTCTGAAGATAAGACGGCCAGTCTTCCTCACGCGCTGACGGGTTTGCCTCGTGGTAACGCTTGCGAACCAGTACCAGGTTTTTTTTGATTTTCGCCTGGCTGACGCGCACGAAATGGGACTGAAGGTCTTTGAAATAAATGGCCTCCGGCAGATATTTCATGAGGGTGCGGAACAAGCCCCGTTCGTACGCCAGCTTGTCTTCCGCCAGTTTATGCTCCGTGATGTCCCGGTTGATGCCCACCAGACCGATGATCTTTCCGTCTTGATCGTGCAGCGGAAGTTTGCTGGTCAACAGCCAGTGTTCCCGGCCTTTGTTGTCCAGGAAATGTTCCTCCCGGTTGATGACCGAGTGGCCCTGAATGACCCTCTGGTCGTCGGCGAAAAGTCTTTCGGCATGTTCGCGCGGAAAGAGGTCGAAATCGGTTTTTCCGACGGTTTCGGCCTCGGTTTTGAAGTGAAGGTTTTTCAGGTCGGCGAGGTTGGCCAGCGTCTTCCGGCCGGCGGTATCCTTGGCATAGATGGCGTCCGGCAGGTTGTCGATCAATGTGCGCAAAAGGCGGCGTTCCTGGTCCAGCGTCTCTTCCGCCTGTTTCCGTTTTGTGATGTCCCGGCCTATGCCCACCAGGCCGATGGTCTTTCCGTCCCGGTCGCGGAGCGGCAGCTTGCTCGTCAACAGCCAGCGTTTCCGGCCTTGATCGTCCAGGAAATATTCCTCGCGGTTAATGACTGGCTCGCCGTGAATCACCTCCTGGTCGTCGTCGTAAAACTTTTTAGCAACCTCTGGTGGGAAGAAATCATTATCGGTTTTGCCGATGGCGTCGGCTTCGGTTTTGCAGCGGAGGTTTTTTAGGTCGGCCGGATTGGCCATGGTCTTCCGACCGGCGGCGTCCTTGGCGTAGATCGCATCCGGCAGGTTGTCAATCAGCGTGCGCAGCAGGAGGCGTTCCTTCAAGAGCTCGGCCGTGCGCTCGGCCAGCACCTGCTCCATCCGCCGGGGTTCCGTGATGTCCCGGGAAATGCCAAACGTGCCGAAGACCCGCCCCGCCCGGTCTCGCAACGACATTTTCGTCGAGGACACCCAGGTCTCCCGGCCATCCGGCCAGGTCTCCTTTTCTTCGACGCCCACCAGCGGCTGGCCGGTCTGCATGATGCGTTGTTCCTCGGCTAGTGCCTGTTGCGCGTGAGCTGGTTTGAAAAAGTCCGCATCCGACTTGCCGGTCGCCAGATGGGGATCAGCCAAGCCGAACTTCTTTGCCTGGGACCGGTTGATCATCACAAACCGGCTCGCCGTGTCCTTGAAATAAATCGAGTCCGGGATGTTGTCCATGAGCCCCTGCAGCAGGTGTCCGGCACGGCTGTGCTCCTCCTGGATCAAGTGGCGTTCGTTGGCATTGTGGATCGCCCTGGCCAGCATCGGGCCGGTCAACTCCGGCACGAGCAAATAATCCTGCGCCCCCAGCGGCATCAGGCTGGCCGCCAGCTTTTCCTCCGCCCGGGTCGCCAGCACAATGATCGGC
>DLMG01000330.1 GCA_002479245.1 Verrucomicrobia subdivision 3 bacterium UBA7542
TTTTCAAGTGACCGGTGACACATTTTGGGGCGGGTATTCAGGATATTTCTCCGATCCCGATGGTTTTCTGTGGGAGATTGCTTGGAACCCATCTTTTCCCATTGCCGAGGACGGCAGCATCCGTGTTTCTGGCTAGGCGGCTCCACTTCTACGTTTTTGATAGCCCTTCGAGGAAGGTTAATAATTTTTTGGTTTCCGCTTCACAATCGTGCCACCAATCGGTTGACCAAATTCGGTAAAGCGTCCAGCCCAAACCTTCGAGAATGAGTTGACGCAGCTTGTCACGGTCACGGGCCGTCGCAGCCCGATGATAAGTCGCCCCATCGCATTCCACGCCGAGTTGATACCGACCTGAATTCGCCGGATCAACGACACCCAAGTCAATCCGATACCCTGAGCAGCCGACTTGATGATGAACCTCATATCCCGCCTCTCGCAGCCGTTTGGCAACCATCCGCTCGAATTCGGAGTCCGGCTCGCCATTTTGGGATGCTGACGTTGCTGCTGCCAGCGCGCTGGGACCACGTTCAGCATAATCCAGAAAGTATTTGAGGTCGCGCACACCGCGAGCACGAGTGCGAGTCAGATCAATCTGGTCGGCGCGCAATCCGCTGAAAACGACCACTTCGTGCTTTGCCCGCGTGATCGCAACATTCAAGCGGCGTTCCCCACCATCACGGTTGAGCGGGCCGAAATTCATCGAAACGCGACCGGCTTCGTCAATCCCGTAACAAATAGAGAAAAATATCTCATCCCGTTCATCGCCCTGCACATTTTCCAGGTTCTTTACAAAAACGGGTTCGCCTTCGACCGGCGGTTCGTCTCCGAAATGAACTTCGATTTCAGGATATTTTCGCCTTTCTTCATCGAGCAGATTTTCGATGAGTTGCTGTTGTGCCAGGCTGAAGGTAACGACGCCGTATGAATGGCCACGACCATCTGAATTCCGAAGCCGCGCAACCAGTTCCGCCACGAGAGCCTCCGCCTCTGCTCTATTAGTCCGGGATTTCCCTTTGTCATAGCGCGCTTGCGGAAGATACTTAAACTTCACACCACCCAGCGTGGTCTCCGCCGACGGGAAGGTTAATAGTTCGTTTTCGTAATACTGACGGTTGCTGAAAGCAATCAACCCCTCGTGCCGGCTACGGTAGTGCCATTGCAGTCGTTTGTGGCGCAAACCTTGAGTCATCAGTTCATCCAGAATGCTTTCCAAATCCTTGAATTCTTCTGGAGCGAGGCTTTCATCGTCATCAACCGCACTGTTAAAAAAGTTTGTTGGCGGCAACTGTTTGGGATCACCAACGACAATCAGTTGCTGTCCTCGCGCAATGGCTCCAATCGCGTCCCAAACCGGAATTTGCGAAGCCTCATCAAAAACAACCACGTCAAAAATAGCGTGTGACGGCTCCAGGTATTGTGCAACCGAGAGGGGACTCATCAATACGCAGGGTTTCAGCCTCGGAAGAAGATTGGGAATCCGACTCAACAATTGTCGGACCGGAATATGCCGCATCTTTTTGCCAATTTCGTGGCGCAACAGGCCAATCTCCCCTTTGGGAATATCATTCTTAACTTGATCGCGTGGTATATGAGCCGCAAGCCGGGCACGAATAATTTCGCGCACAAGTCGGGCAATTTTAGCATCAACCTCGCAGAAGCGGTCAATGCGCTCATTTTGTTCACGGCCAAAAAACTCTCGCAAGCTGGACTCATTTTCGATGGTCGCAAAAAACAGGTCGCGGCGGAAGCTGCGCTCAAACAAGGTTGGAATATCCAGGGTCTCACCGTTGGGCGCTTCCAAAGTGGCAATAATCGGCGCAAGGCCAAGCTTCATACCTTCGTCTCGAACCTTTTGCCAAAAGCACCACTCTCGGATTTGATGCCATGCAGCCGGAATTCGTTGTAGTAAATTTTGAACCGTCGGAAAATAATCCGATGCCGCGTCTAGCGGTTCTTGGCGAAGGCGCACATCTGCGGCCAGCGTATTCAAGGCGGATTGGAATTTTGTTTGCGCCTCTCGAAAATGCAGCAAGCGGTCGCCAATGGCCGTGCCTGTCGCATACACCGACGGACCCTCACTAAACAGACCTGCAATCAACTGGCGCAATTGTCCCAGCCACACGAGGTCGTCTCCAGCACAAGCGAGCATTCGCGCATGGAGCGGTTCTCCCCAAGTGCGCGCCCTGACTAGGGCTTCGACTGATGGCTCACCTTGCGCCCATATAGCGCCCAAGCAACCCTGCGCTTCGCCAGCGGTCGCATTTAATTCATTGTCAATCGCTCGAAGTCGTGGGGCACATTGTTGAAACAGAGTGAACGCGGAAATAACCGCTGATAAATGATCGGGGGCTTCATCCAATACACCGCGATGCAAAGCAGCGGATTCCGACAGTGGTTCGTATGCAGCGTCGAATTGAGTGATGGCGTCACGATAACGATTGAGACGGTTGCCAATTGCGGTTCCAATCTCATAGGCCGTCGGATCTTGTTTGAAGAGGCTGGCAATCAATTCGCGCAACCGGGGCATCCACTCTTTGTCCTCGCCAACCAGCGTAGCCAGTCGTTCATGTAATGCCGCACCCCATGCCCGAACCTGAACAAGATGGTCGAGTTGGGGTTCGCCACGACTCCATACTGGTCCCAACAGCGTTTCTGCTTTGGAATTGGCTTTTGCCAGTTCACCATTGATTGCCCGAAGACGTAGTGCCGCTGTAATCACTTCTCCCATTTTAGTGGGATCAGGTCGGGTTTGATCAGGACGTGTGGTTCGGAGGCGACGGCGAATGTATGTCAACCGGAGCCATTTGGGGAGAAACCACGCCTTCTGAGCGGATTGCCATTTTTGATTGAGTATGTCCAGATCAAGAGCGAGGAGCTTTGGCTCGTCATACCCTGCCAGCCGCGCCCGCAATTCAATGCGTTCACGAACCAGTGCTATCCATTGGTCAAATTCTGCCACCCATTCCCGCCACTCGGCTGTTGCGAATTGCTCTCCGACCGGCGCGGGCGCAAGCAGACTGTCCACCACGGCCACAAGATGAGCAATGTCCGTTCGTGTGGCGGCTTTACGTGGAAAGCTGATCCAAGTATGTAAATCAGCCGCCGCTTCAGTTGCCTGCCGGGTTAAAGCATCCATCTGGCGGCATTGCTTAAAGATTTCCTCCGCTTCGCCTGACGACCAGGTCTCACAAACGACCGATTTCTTCCCCTGAACCTGTAACTTGTGAATCTCCGCCAGCTTGTCCCGCAACTCGCATCGTTCGCGAACAAGTGAAATCCATTTGTCCAAATTTGTGGATAATTGGTTCCAAGGCGTCGTCGCAAAAGCACCTCCAACCGGCTCAGGTGCAAGAAGGCTGTCCACCAACGCGGACAAATTAGTGATGTCGGCCTTCGACACAGCGGAAGATGGACAGCGAAGCCATGAGCGAAGTTCGCCGGTTGCGTCAGCGGCTGATTTAACGAGCGGGCCAAGTTCACGAATATGGCCAAGCACACGATCCGCCCAAGCTGGCGTCCACTCGTCGCAGCCGAGCAATGAAAGAGGGTGGTCGGCCAACGGAATCAGAGGGCGTGAACGTTGTTGCAATAATTTGGCCACTTCCCTGGCCCGTTCGAGCGTCTCTATTGGTGTATTCAGGATGGACGGCCACGAATCGAGATGCACCATTGGTTCCTTTTGCCGCGGCAAAAGATAATCAAGGCAGCGATAAGCACTAAGCCCGCAATCATGGAGGCGATGCAATGCGCGGGCATAGCCGTTTAGCGTATCGCGCAATCGCTCCAATTCTGCCGCGCGATGTTCCCAATCGGTTGCGCCATCGTCATTGATGAATCGCAGGCTTCGGTCAAATTGAGCCACCACGTCGGCTTTGCCTGTTTTGTTTGAATGCAATTCAAGGCAAAAGGGTTCCAATCCTTCCTCCCGCAAGCGCCGGAAAACAACATCCAGCGCGGCCCGCTTTTCCGCCACAAACAAAACACGTTTTCCGTGGGCGAGGCAGTGGGCAATGATATTGGCAATTGTCTGGGATTTGCCTGTTCCCGGTGGCCCTTCCAGCACAAAGTCGTGACCAGCCGCAGCGGCCATGACGGCGGCAAGTTGGGACGAATCCACGCTACGCGGACAGAAAATGTCGCGCGGATGAAATTCGTAGTCGAGTTGTTCGGGCCGAATATCTTCAGAGGGGTTCGGATATGGCGTTCCAGCCTCATTCACCAGATGATTTACAACACGGTTCCGCGTCAGATTGTCGAGTCGGTCAGCAAGGTCTTTCCACAATAGAAACTTGGTGAACGAAAATTGGCCAAGCCAAACTTCCGTTTTTACCTCCCAGCCCGGCAGATCACGAACTGCGTCACGAAAAATCCTGAACACCAAATTCACATCCACGCCGCTCTGATCTTCTGGCAACGGGTCAACGCCGGGAATCTCCTTCTGGAAATGTTGCCGCAGCATTTCCATCAGTGTGACATTGAGCCGCGTTTCTTCATCCAAACGCCGCAGGGCAAAACCCTCGATTACGGATTTGCGTTTTAACTCGACCGGAACCAGCAAAAGTGGCGCCCGAAAAATCCGGTCGCTAAATTCAGTTTCACGCCATTCGAGGAAGCCCACGGCCGCAAATAAGGTGTTGGTGCCGTTTTCTTCGATAGCGTTGCGTGCGGAACGGAATAGCTCAGTGAGACGGCGGGCGTGTTCAGATTCGTCAAGATTTGTGTGCAGCCGGCCATGTTTGAGTTCGTCGGCCAGATGCTCCGCCAGGGCATCGGCACGCTGCTGCTGGGTATAAACTGCTTCATTCCGTGGATCGTCCTCGCTCATCACTTTGGGCCGGGGCCGCAGCGAAAGTTCGCGTTCCGCCGCAAGTTCATCTTCGATCCGGTCAGGCGAAGTGGATACGATGCGAATTGTGGATTTTGTCTCTCGAAAATTCAGCAAGCGGTTGCGAAGACTCAAATCGAGCAAACGACTTTTCCACTGGTCAATTCGTGTGGTGGGTTTCGCCGCCGGCTTCGGCGTTATTTCCAATGGGGCCGCAAACTCACGTTCGCCGATGCCAAGTGCAGGCGCGGGCTGAACTGTTGCGCCACCAGTGCTGGCCGGTTCTCCCGCCTGGTTTGGAATCCCCAATTCACGAAAAATGGCAGAGGGTCTATCAAGACTTGTTTTGCCGCCACATGGGATAATCGAGAAACCGGCGCTTTCCAAATCCACGTTCATCAGCGACGCCATTCCAAGAATCGCGGCGCGGTCGTCTTCGCCTTCCACCAAAACAGCAACATCCGCAAAAAATCCCTCACTCATCCACGGCGTCATAATGGCTTGCAACCGGGGCAGAAGTGTTTCGCCGGTGTATTTGTTCCCGTTTGCGCCGTCGGCAGTCCAAATTATTTCGGCAATCTTGTCGAGCGCGGTCCGCACGATTTTGGAGATTTTAGGCTTTGTCGCTTCACCGTTAATCTTTCGCAACAGACGGATTTGTTCGATTCGATCAATGCCAACGAACAAAGGCGAATGCGTTCCGTAAATGATTTGAGTTTTATCAGCGACGCCAGGCGTTTTTCCACTGGATAACTGCATAAGAATTTTCGCCAAATGTCGCTGACGGTTCGGGTGCTGATAAAGTTCGGGCTCTTCGATGGCCAAAACCAGATTGGGAAGTTTTTTGGTCGCAACCGCAGATTCGCCCTCTTTGGCTTCAACCGCTTGCGACTCGCCTTGTGTTTGAGCAAAGGCTAGATGTTGCAGTAGCGTCAATATAAATGCCCTTTGCAATCCGTGGCCCGTTCGCATCACCGCTGACTTAAAACCATCTTCCACGAGCTTGACATCAGCTTTTGGCATTGGGATTTCGATTTGTCCCAACGGCAACCAGAGCAATTCCACGCCAGCGTCAGGGACAAATAATTTAAGGGTCGTTGTCATCCGATCTGACAAATCCGTCAACTCGGTCAGCTTTGACGGATCGAGGATTTCTTCATACTGACGCTGTGTGTTTTCTTTTAGCTTTTTTACCGCATCTTTGTTGGCGAGCACGCTCCGCACAACTAAATCCATGAGGCCAGAAAGAACAGACCCTCGTCCTTCTGCGGCATCATCGGCAGCATCCCGAACGGCAGGTATAAATAGAAAACGGGTAAATTTGCCAAGATAACCTTGTCCCACCTCGCCAAAACCGAAAAACTGGCCGTCATCCCGCTGCCGTGCGCATCTGTCCGGATTGGCAGCTTCCCATTGCCTCAAATTAGGTTCGACCGCACCGATTGTTGACCATGCTGGAAGCCCGGTGTATTCGGCTTTCACGCGAAGTGAATTGTATGCTTGTTTAGCTGTCGCTCCTCTGTCCTTTACGGCAAGGCCATCGCGAACCGGCTGAAATTCGGGACTCTGAAGGCTTGAGCCATGATATTTCGCCGTTACTTTTCCTTCTTGCCACGAAAAAACCCGCTCCACCGTCAACTTTTCACCCTGAAGATACGGTGAAAACAACTCCTTCGCCTCATTGGACAGGTTTTTGAATGTTACTCCGACGACAATCTCGCTCGCCGTGTCGCGATTGTAGAAATCTTCGAGGTCAATTCTAGGTGCGGTTGTGTAAAATACTTCCAGTGCCCGTAAAAATGTGGATTTACCCGCTCCGTTCGCGCCCACTAACGCGGTGAGATTCTCGCATTGCAAAGTTTCGTCGAGCACGGACCGAAAATTCTTTGCCTGAACTGATTCGATGATCATGGTTTTTTCCTATTAGATTTTTGTTTTACCTTTGCACTGACACATATCATCTTCCTTCACTTGGGGTTTTCCGAGTTTTGGCCGGGGCATCTTCTATGGCCTTCAGCTCTAAACCTTCAATCTCCTGAATTGTCTTGCCGGCGATGCCTTGAAGGTCGCCATACATGCCAACCGTTGACTGCATGACACGCTCAATTTGTTCCTCGCGCTTCGCCCATTGTTTCAAAATGGCCTTTTTCTCCTTATCGAGGTCTTCTTTCATTGAGCCGAACGCTTCGACGATGGCCTGAACCCGCTGACGAAATCGCGGGCCGGTGAGGTATTGATACACCAATTCCATTTTCGTCTGCTGCCCCTCGGATGCCAGACGCGCGGTTGCAGTCTCAATCAGCGTATAGCGCAACGCCACAGCCACTGGCAGCGCCGCTTGCGGGAGTGCAACCCAAACGCCGTCAACCAAGCCAAACGTTTCGATGTCTTTCGGAACCACTTGACTGACGATGATTGCAATTTCTGCCTTTGCCGTCCGCTGGTCGTCGCGGAGTTTGGCCAGCCAGCCGTCACTCCAGTTTTTCGTTCGCTTGGATTCCCACAAAATCGTGCCGCATATCTGCCCAAGCGGGCCGAGCACGCGGTGCAAAACGTCACCGCCGTGTTCGCCTTTTGGCACCGGCTCAACGGTGTCTCGTGGGAATTTTGCTTTCAGCAAGGTCTCCAATTCTAATTCCTGAACCTCGCCTTGAAGCTGCTGCGAACCTTGCTCTGCCCTGCGCTTCAATTCTTCAATTTGTTTTTGCATCGAGGCGATGGTCTGTTCCTTCTCGGAAACCTTGAGCCTCAATTCATCTTCCGCCTCCTTCCGCGCCTGCTGGCGCGTGACGGCCAGATTCTCCTGGACCCGTTTTTCAATGGTCAATTCAAGCTCGCGTTTGGCGTCGTCAAGCTCGCGCTGCTTCTTCAGCAAATCAGCCTGTGTTTTTTGTGCCTCCGTGAGCTTTTCATCCTTCTGTTTCAAAATCTCCTGAAGATCGGCAACCTCTTTTGTTTTTTGTTCAATGTCGTTGGACAGGGCAAGTTTTGCTTTTCGGGCTTCATCAGCGGCGATTTTTGCGCGTTCGCTTTGAAGCTTTTCGGCAACCTGCGCATCAACCGTTTCTTTGGATTTTTCAAGCGCCTGTTCGCGCTCTT
The DNA here is from genome assembly GCA_002479245.1 of Verrucomicrobia subdivision 3 bacterium UBA7542. Lineage (GTDB taxonomy): Bacteria > Verrucomicrobiota > Verrucomicrobiia > Limisphaerales > UBA11358 > UBA11358. The sequence continues at coordinate 7,925 of DLMG01000330.1, forward strand.
TCAATGAAGTTTCCCGGCTGGCAAGATCAACATCCTTTTGGGCCAGACGTTTTTCATAATCGCGGCGCGTGGACTCAATGAGCGGCGCAGCCAACGATTCCGTCAGCTTGATTTCATTTTTGCACTTCGGGCAAGTGATGGTTGGCTCGGCCATAGAATGCTGCTTTCAAGGGAGCCAATTGTGCGCCCTGTGTGCGACTCGTTCAACCTGAATGTGACGACGAACGAACGCCGTGCGGGCGTGGCTTCGCAAGCGTCCGTCATCCGCCGACAAGAGATGGATTGATGCGCTTCGGTCTGGCGTTGGCGGCGGAAAGCGGCAGACGGTCGGCGGAACGGTATGAGTGAAGCCGCGCGCCGGAGCGGCGACGCCAATGATAGACGGAAGCGAACGCGGTTGCGCTTTCCATTTTTGTCCACGACGAGCGCGCGCGAAGTGCGTGCCGCGCGGACGAAAGGAGCACGGTCAAGCGGAGCGCGCGTTGGTCGGGGCGGACGCCATCACCTCAAGTAACGATTTGAGCTTGTTATTAAATTCGTCTTTTGTGACGATTTAGTTGACATTTAAGCTTTAATTCGCCATAAATGGCGTGTTATGAAAATAACCAAACAAGCCACTGACGAAGTGGTTCTTGGCGAACTAGGCGGGCGGCTGGCCAAAATCCGGCTGGATCGCAACCTCACGCAAGCACAACTGGCTACGCAGGCCGGCGTATCGAAGCGCACGGTGGAGCGGTTGGAAGCAGGCGCGGTGGCAACACAATTATCCGGGTTCATCCGCGTGTGCCGTGTGCTCGATGTGATTGAGCGCTTTGATCTGCTCGTTCCGGAACCAGTGCCCAGCCCGGTCGCGCAACTGAAAATGGCTGGCCGAAAACGTCAGCGTGCCTCCACCGCCAAAAGAACAGCCAAACCTTCGGCCAAAAAATGGCAATGGGGAGATGAACGATGATAGCTGAAGTTCGACTTTGGGGACGAACCATCGGGGCCGTCTCGCTGGAAGACGGAAACCAGTTCGCCGCATTTGAATATGACCCGGCGTTCGCACAGAGCGGGATTGAAATTTCGCCCATCACGATGCCATTAAGTGATCGGGTGTATGTTTTTCCCGATTTGCCGCAAAGAACTTTTCATGGCCTGCCCGGTCTGCTGGCTGATTCGTTGCCTGACCGGTTCGGCAATGCCTTGATTGATGCGTGGCTGGCGACACAAGGCCGGACGCCCGACAGTTTCAATGCGGTGGAGCGGCTTTGTTATATCGGCGCGCGCGGCATGGGCGCGCTGGAGTTTGTGCCGTCCCTCGGACCAAAACCGCAACAGGCGAAGAAGATTGAAATTGATGCCCTGGTCAAATTGGCGTCGGAAGTGTTGACTCATCGCAAGAATCTGAAAACCACTTTTGCCAGCGCGAGCCGGAAAAGCGCCTTGAACGACATTCTGCGAGTCGGCACATCCGCCGGCGGCGCGCGGGCAAAGGCGGTCATCGCTTGGAATCGGGAGACCAACGAAGTCCGTTCCGGGCAGATTACGGCGGGAAAAGGATTCGACTACTGGCTGTTGAAATTCGACGGCGTCAGCGGCAACAAAGACAAGGAACTCGAAGACCCCAAAGGTTACGGTGCGATTGAATACGCATATTATTTGATGGCAAAGGCGGCGGGCATAACCATGAGCGAATGCCGTCTGCTCGAAGAAAATGGACGACGACATTTCATGACTCGGCGTTTTGACCGGCTGGATGGCGGTGAGAAATTGCACATGCAATCGTTGTGCGCGCTGGCGCATTTTGATTTCAATAACGCGGGCGCGTATGCCTACGAACAGGCGTTGCTGGTCATCCGCCAGTTGAATCTGCCGATGGAATCAGTGGAGGAACAATTCCGGCGAATGGTATTTTACATCATCGCCCGCAATCAGGACGACCACGTCAAGAACATCGCCTTCCTGATGGACAAGGCCGGTCGCTGGTCGCTGGGGCCCGCCTTCGACGTGACCTACAGCTACAATCCGACCGGCGATTGGACTGCCCGGCATCAGATGACCATGAACGGCAAACGGGACGGATTCACGCTGGCCGATTTCCGCGCCTGCGCCAAAAGCGCCTTGATGAAACGCGGTCGCGCCGAGGCCATTGTCGAGGAAGTGCATGTTGCCGTGGCAAAATGGCCGGACTATGCGGAACAGGCACAGGTGATGAATGATTGGCGAAAACAAATCCAACACAATCTTCGATTGAATTTGCCGCGCACATAGAAATAAGCGTCAACTAATCCACCGCTGAAGGCAATCGGACGATTTCCTGGTTTCGTCGGATGATTATCGGACGATTAGTCATCGGTAGATTCCGGTAAAGAGTCGGAAGATTGTCGGAAGATTCATACCGGACCTCTCGGATGGCGAATCTGACGATTACCGGGTTTGGTCTGACGATTATCTGACGATTGATTTATTATATTTGCTCCTGCTTCGGTCTGGCGTTGGCGGCGGAAAGCGGCAGGCGGCCGGCGAAACGGCATGAGTGAAGCCGTGCGCCGGAGCGGCGCTGCCAATGACAGACGGAAGCGAACGCGACTGCGTATTTCCCGCTGCTGTCCGCGACGAACGCGCGTTGCACGGATGGGCAACGCGCGTTGGTCGCGGACGTTGAACCCCAAAGGCTTTTGCCTTTTAGGATGGACGGATTGCTTTGGAGTCGATTTTTGGTCGCCGCGACGGGCGACGCCTATGCTTCGCGCTAAAGATTCTTGGAATCAGCGATGTGCGGTCCGCGTGGCCGCCGGTAGCCAAGATGTGATTGTGCTGGTGGTTCGGTGGGCACAGATGTGGGTGGTTGCGCTGCTGGCGTCTTTGGGCGGCGCGGTTTCTTCGCATTGCCTGCATCCAGCACTTCGCGACAGTAACGGGCGACGGTCTGGTGCGACACCTCGATGCCGGCGTTCTCGTGTAGCATGACGCGAATCGTTTCATACGAGGCGTTTCGTTCGCGCAGCGCAATGATGGATTCTTTGACTTCATTCAACGCGCGGTATTTTTCCGGCGCGGGCGGCGTATAATTTTTAACGGCTTCAGCGAAGCGAGCCTTCGCTTCGGCGGATACGATTGGTGCATTCATAATTTTTTGGCTCAATGGTTATTGATTTTTTCTCTGGTGTTTTCTTGTTACGTCTGCCCCTTGCGATGACAAGGAGAATAGCGTCCAGTATTTTACTTTGATTATCATTAACACGGACTCGTGTTCATCTTGCGTCACCCATAGCGCAAGATTTGCCCTGCGATGGTTTAACTTGCCGCCATGTTGACGATGAAGGCTCAATACAGTTTGGGAAATGCGGAGTCGTATTTCCGGGAGCATTTGCGGGTTGGTGATTACTACATGGAAGGCCGGAGCGTTTCGGGTCTATGGTTTGGTGAAGGGGCAAGGCAGTTGGAATTGTCGGGCGTCACCAATGAACCGGAATTCGTGAACCTCTGCCATAATCTTCATCCGCAGACGGGGGAACAATTAACGCCGCGCCTGAATACAAAACGGGTCCGCGTTGATAAAGATGGGAACGTCCATGAATCCGCCAATCGCCGGGTGTTTTACGATTTCACGTTGTCACCGCCCAAATCAGTTTCCATCGTGGCACTGGTTGGAAATGATAAACGGATTATCGAGGCGCATGACGAGGCGGTGCAAGTTGCCATGTGTCAGTTGCAGACTTACGCCGCCACACGAGTTCGGACTCAAGGCCAGTATTCGCAGCGGACGACCGGCAATGTGGTCGGCGCGATCTTCCGGCATGACACGTCCAGAGCGTTGGACCCGCATTTGCATAGCCATTGCATCCTGTTCAATGCCACGCGCGATTCTGTGGAAGGTCGGTGGAAAGCATTGGAAGCCTGCGAAATGGTCACGGCACAAAAATTTGTTCGGAAGGTCTATTATCACGAATTGCTCAGGTCGCTGCAACGGTTCGGGTATGGCATTGAGAGCAATTCACGCGGCGATTTTGATATTGCCGGTGTCAGCAAAGAAATGATTGACCGCTTTTCCAAGCGCCATGCCGAGATTGACCAGAAAACCAAGGAACTGCTGGAACGCGAACCGGACAAGGCCGGCCAGAACATCAAGGTCATCCGGGCGAACATTGCGCACAAGGAACGGGCGCGGAAGATCAAGGATGTCGGCATCGTCAAACTGCAATCCATGTGGAACAAACAACTGTCATGGAAAGAATGGTGGCAAATCAGCCGTTTGGATAAACATCGCTCACTGGAACCATCACCGAAAATAACCGCCAGCCAAGCCGTGAGTTGGGCGGAGCAACATCTGTTTGAACGCCGCTCCGTCGTCCATGAGCATGAGATTTGGTGTCACGCGCTCGAACACCTGCGCGGTCAGGATGTGTCGCTGCCGGAAATTCAGGCCGCAACCCGGCAACGCGGCTATATCCGTGACGAACAATTTAACGGCCAAGTGACCACACGCGAAGTCCTGCAACGAGAGTTTGACATCGTTCAACTGGCTCAACGACGGACATGTCAATACGAACCGCTCGCCCCCAATTATCAGAGGATAAACCATTCGCTGGATTATGAGCAGGAACTGGCGGTGAAACATATCCTGTCCTCGCGGAATTTCGTCACTCTGTTTCGCGGCGGCGCGGGAACGGGCAAAAGTTTTACCCTGCGCGAAGTCAAAGGCGGACTCGCCAAAGCCCGTGAGGTCATCCATGTCCTCGCACCGCAGCGCCAGCAAGTTGCCGATCTGGAACACGATGGCTTCACCGGCGCGGAAACGGTCAGTGCTTTTCTCGCGCACCGTTCCATGCGTCGTGGCGCGGTCGTCCTCGTGGATGAGGCCGGACAAATCGGCGGCGAGCAAATGTTGCAACTGCTCGATTTCATCCAAATAAGCCAGGGCCGCGTCATTCTGTCTGGCGACACGCATCAGCATGGAGCGGTAGAAGCATCGGACGCACTGCGAGCGATTGAGAAGTATGCCGGTCTTGGCTACGCCGAACTGACGAACATCCGCCGTCAAAACCCCGATTCAGCCAAAACTCAAACCGAACGCCGCTGGCTGGAACAATACAAGCTCGCCGTGGATGAGGCGCGGCGGGGCAAACTCGGCGCATCGTTTGACCGGCTGGACAATCACGATGCAATCGTCTCTTGCACGCTCGCCGATCAACAGCAGAAATTGACGGAACACTTTCTTGAACTTTTCAAAAATCAGCAATCCACCGTCGTCGTCTCACAAAGCTGGAACGAAATTCACAAGGTCAACGAGCAAGTCCGGCTCGGCCTGAAAGCACAAAAGTTAATCGGTGCCGATGAAATGACGGTCACGGCTTTGGAGCGACAGGATTTAACGGACGCTCAAAAGCGTGATAAGCGGTTTTACCAGCCTGACTCGGTGCTGGTGTTCAACCGTCCTACGGCCGGTTTCAAATCCGGCAGCGCGGGAAAACTGCGCGGCATCACGGACAGGCATCTGCTGATTGAAGCCGACAAACGCATCCGGCCTGTGCCGTTCAAGGAACTGGATAAAATCACGGTCTGCCAACCAAAAGAGCTTTCCCTGTCCACCGGGGACCGGCTGCAACTCAAGGCCAATGCCAAATTCCAGGATGGGCGCAAACTCGCCAATGGCGAACTGGTGACGGTGAAGGAAATTCATGCTGACGGACGTATTGCCCTGAATGATGGCCGGGTGCTGGCAAAAAACTATCGCCAGTTCGTGCGCGGCTACGCGGTCACGTCCTACGCCGCCCAGGGCAAGACCGTGGATTATGTCCTGTTCTCGGATTCAGCGGTCAAGGCTGCGACAAACGAGCAGCAATGGTATGTCACGATTTCGCGCGGGCGCAAAGGCGTGAAGATTTTCACGGCGGATAAAATCCAGCTTCGCCAGAACATCACTCATTCAGGCAACCGGACGCTGGCGCTGGACATGAAGCCCAGCGCGTTCCAAAAGCTGGCAACCATTTGGGGGCGGGACGTTTCCTTTGTTCTCAATGTTCAGGAGTCGCAGCGGGCTTCGGAAAAGCGGGCGGCAAAAATTGCGCAGCAAGAAAAGTTGGAACGCGAAGCGGAAGCTCTCCGGCAGGCAGAAGCGGCCAAACAATCGCAGGCCGTGAAGCCGGCGGAAAAGCCAACTGAATCCATCAAGCCAGCCGAGACGGTCAAGCCCACGGTTCAAAAATCTGAAACCATTCGGCGGCGGATGGAAATTCAACGCGCCCAAAACCAGCAAAAGAGTCGAGGCATGAGAATATGAATGATAATTCCCCCTGCTACAAACTTGGCCGCCACGTCAACAGCGAACCCGTGCCGATGGACAACCTGCGGTTGGAAATCAGCACGGACAGTTTTTATGTGCTGTCGTATCATCACGTCGAACTGGTCAAGTTTGAATCAACGCAAGGCGCTGACATCATCACCATTTCATTTCTGAACCGCACGGTGCGGATCAAGGGGAAAAACCTGCGCAACCTGGGCGTTGCCCTGCAAGCGCGGAACGTGGAATCCATCAAACCAATGGCAGAGCGATATTCATCGCTGGCTGCTGGTGAGGATGGTTGGGTCAAAACCATCGAAATGCTCGAACAAAAGGAAGACAGCCATGCTTAAAGCCAACAGTCAATTTTCAAAATCAGATCACGCTGGTGGTTCAACCAACACGGAAACAAAGAATCACATTGAGAAGAAAGGTTACAAACGCGCGGAAGCGGCCATATATTTGGGCGTTGCCAAAATTACCATTGACCGTTTAACGAAGCGTGGCCTGCTGCATCCTTCGCGGGCATTGCGACATCCGATTTATTCCAAAGATGATCTTGACCGTTTCTTGCGGGAAACTTCCGAGCCAATCGAATGAAGCCGGTAAAATCAGTTGGCTGCGTGTTCATTGGCAACTTCGGATTTTTGAGCCGGTATTCTGGCGGCAATTTCACGGAATGTTGCTTCGGGCGTGCGTTCCAATAGCTCGTCCATGAGCGCCTGCCGGTCGGAAAATTCCTGTTTTAATACTTGGCGTCCCATTGCCTGCTTTGCCACGCCAAGAATTTTTTCCATTGGAACAATAAAAACTTCTTCGTTGAGTTGCCCCCAAAAAACTTCCAGCGGATTTTCGGATGCCCACCACGGATAGCTGTATTTCGTCTTCGCCTTGGCGATAGCGCGGCGGTCAACGGATGACGAAGGTTTTTCGCCTGTATTCGCGTCCCCTGATTTTGGTAGCGCAACGATGTTGGTGGGTTTCTCGAAACTCACCTTTTTAATCATCGCAAAGCTATGTTCCTGTCGTAAATGACCGTAGCGTTTCATCGCCAGCGCGCCGCCGTCTTTGTGTCCGAGCCAACGGCTCACCGTTGGAATGTCCACGCCGGACTCAATACAGGTTGTCGCAAAAAAATGTCGAAAATCATGATGGGTGAACTGTGGCAGTCCCAATTTCTTGCAGGCCGTCTGCAAACATTTACGCGCGCTATTAAACTGAATAATCCGGTCGGTCGGCTGCGGATTTTTCTCCGCCTTCAATCGCGCCAAGAGAGAGCGCAATTTTTCCGACATGGGTATGGTGCGCGGAGCAGCCTCGGTTTTTGTTCCAGGCAGAAAAAGCGTGCCACGCTCGAAGTCAACGTCGTTCCAAAGCAAGGGTCTTTTTTCGCTGGCCTCTCCGCCGCCGATAACTTCGCCGATGCGCGCGCCCGAATATGCCAGAAATTCAACCAGGTCCGCGCCATCCTTGGTTCTTTCCTGATTGCCCTTGTTGCCGTCCGCCAGCCGGATGGCGCTTACGAGTTGCTTCAACTGGTCGAGGGTGGGAACGACAATTTGTTTGGAAACGACCTTCCGACGTTTGATGTGCTTGGAAGGATTGGAAAGAAGCAGGCCGCGATCCAGAGCAAATTCAAAAACCGCTTTCATAACATCCAATTCATGGACGAAAGTTTCAGAAGCGAGCGTTGCACCGCGCTCCTTCACCCAACGGTCGCAATCCTGCGCGGCGAGATTGCGGATCGGAACATTTCGGAAAGAGGGGGCGAGTCCTTTGATATACATTTTCCGGCGTTTGACGGTGCCGGGACTCAATGCGTGTTTGTTCGTCTCCAACCATAAATTTGCGGCCTGTTCAAAATTCAATTTTGCTTCTGGAGACATTTTCAGGCAGCCCACTTTTGCCCGCAGCGCGTTCAAGCGACGGTCGGCCAATTTGCGGTCTTTGGTCTTGAGCGACCGGCGAAACTGCTTGCCTCCGCGTTTCAAGAGGGCATAATATCCTCCTGATGATTCGAGCCGATACAAGTTCTCTGCGACTTTGTGAAACACTGGTTGTCCAGCCGGTGTCGGTGTCATTTTCTGCGTCGTTTTCATGCAGAAATATAGCACAAATCGGACGGGTGACAAGTATGGGTTACAAGTCAGCTTTTCTGGCGGTTGTGAATCTTCAAAGCAGCTTTATTTTACAATAGGATGGGTTGGTAGCTCAGTTGGTAGAGCAGTGCCCTTTTAAGGCATTGGTCCAGGGTTCGAGTCCCTGCCAACCCACCA
>DLMG01000215.1 GCA_002479245.1 Verrucomicrobia subdivision 3 bacterium UBA7542
ACCGGCGCGGTGACGAGCGCGTCGAATTCGCGGCGCAGGCAGCGTTCCGCACCGGCGCGCAGCCAGGCCACCGCGGCGCGGGCCGCCGCCGGCGAACCCGCCGGCAGATTTTCCAGCAGCGGTTCGGCTAATGGATTCGTGACGAAGACCCGGCCGGAATCGCCATAATTGGAAAAAATTTTCAGCGGCAGATTGAGTCCGGACTTTTGGTTGAGGTGAAGCACGCAATCCCGGTCGCCAATCAGCAGGTAGCGCGTTTGATCGCTGGCGGTTTCGGCGGCGATGGCTTTGAGCGCGACTTCGGGGCCGATGCCCGTGACATCGCCAAGCGTGATGCCAATCCAGCCAGTCATAGGAGTTGAGGGTTATTGGTTGAGAGTTGAGGGAAAAATGTTCCCAACTCGCGGTGGAACTCAGAACAGGCGGATGAACGTTTTCTTTTTCAACTGCTCAATCCACTGTTGTTCGAGTTGTTTCTGCGCCTGGGTGCGGAGGGTCAACTCCACGTCATCGCGCACTTCGTTGAGCGGTTTGACGTGCGCCGGGTGCTTGTCCTCGACGAGCATGATATAGTACGCGCCGGGGGTTTCACCCGTTCCGGGCGTTTCAATCACGTCGCTGACCTGTCCGGGTTTGAGCGGCAAGGCGGCATCAGCCAGCTCCTTGCGCAATTTGGAACGTTCAATCCAGCCCCGATCGCCACCCTGGCTGCGCTGCGAATCCTGCGAATAAACGGAGGCCATTTCCTGAAACGTCGCGCCTGCCTTGATTTGGGCAAGGATTTCGCCGGCCAGGCGCGCCGTGTTGGTGTCGTCGTCGGAAGTTTTGTTGAGCGCGATCATGCGCAATTTGACTTCGTCCTCAACTTTGAAATCGTCCTGGTGGACGAGATAGTAGGTTTCAACCTTGTGGGGCGAGATGATGATTTTTTCCGGCGCAGTGCTTTTGGCGCGCAACGCGGAAACGATGTATTGATCGCGCACCTCCCGGCGGAATTTTTCGTACGTCTGGCCCTGCGCCTGAAGCGTCTTCATCAGCGTGATGCGGTCGCCGAACCGTTCGCGGATGCGTTCCTGGACCATTTCATCCACGACGGTGTCGGGCAGCCGGTAGCCCTCCGTGTCAAAATCATGCAGAATCAACTGCCGCTCGATCAACTGCTCCTGACCGTCGCTGAGCGCGTCGCCAAATTTTTGCCGGAACATGTCCGGTTGGCCGGCATATTCCCGCTGCAACGCCTGGGCCGCCGGCGCGGCGAATTCTTCGACTTCCGCATACGTGACAACGCCGTTATTCACCACGGCCTTGATGGCATCAACCAATTCCGCGTGCAGCGGCAAGTTGAAACCAAAAGCCGCCGCCAAAATTGGAATGAAACGGAAAAACTTCATCAAAATCCGCCCGCATGTTAACCACAAACCCCGGCGGGTCAAGCGCGCCGCTCAAAAACCAAGACGATTCAATAAATACATCACCGCCGCCAAAATCGCCGATATCCCCAACGCGGCGACGATAGACCATTTCAGGAAATAAAGGTGCTTGCGACGGGCTGCGCGCCCGCCCTGGCCCGGCAACAAATAAAAACGTTCGGGCTCTTTGTCTGGCTTTGAACGAAACATGCGGTTCTGATTCCCGTTCAATTCCTAGCATACCCTCCGCCGGCGTCAAGTCGCATGCTTGCGGTCATTGTCACTGACCGCTACCGTTCCCGCATGAATCTTGAAGATCATCCGGGTGACATTATTCGCAAGGCACGGGCGATGAGCGGCGTTTCAGCCGCAATTGCGGCAGCCGCGGCGGGTATTTCCGAAACTGAACTGTCCGCGCTTGAAGCAACCGGACAAATCGGCAAGCGACCGGATTTCACGGCGATGGCGAATCTCATCGGGTTGAACCCGGCCAAACTCGAAGCCATCGCCAACGGCTGGCATCCGGCGGAAAAGGATTTGAGCCTCTGGCGCGAGTTGCGGCAAATCAGCACGACCAAAGGCGGCAACACGGTGCATTGTTATTTGATTTGGGACGAAGTCACGCGCGATGCCGCGTTGTTCGACACCGGCTGGGATGCCGCGCCCGTTTTCAAGCTGATTGAGGAAAACCAGCTTCAACTCAAACACCTGTTCATCACGCACGCGCACGAGGACCACGTGGCGGGCTTGCAGCAGATTCGCGAACGCTTCCCCCAAATTCATCTGCACACGGATGCCCGGGGCGCCCCGCCGCAACACCGCAACCGGCGCAACGATTTCATCATGCTCGGCAGCCTGCGCATCACGAACCGCGAAACCCCCGGCCACGCGGAGGACGGCGTGACCTATATCATCGGCATGTGGCCGGAGGACGCGCCGCACGTGGCGATTGTGGGCGACGCGATTTTCGCCGGGTCAATCGGGCGCGGCAACCAGTCGTGGGATCTGGCGAGGCAAAAGGTGCGCGAACAAATTTTCACACTGCCGGCGGAGACGTTGATTTGCCCCGGCCACGGCCCGCTGACGACAGTGGCGGAAGAAAAGGCGCACAACCCGTTCTTTTGATTTTTAGGCAATTGAAAGAATTCAGCTAAATGCATAGGATTTCGCCATGCCTGAATTGAGCCGGTTTTTCGGAATTATCGTTCGTATGTATATGGAAACTGGTGTCCAACACCACGTGCCGCACTTTCATGCCTACTATCAGAACGAAGCGCTGTTTATGGAATTAATCCCATTGAACTGATTTCGGGCAATTTGCCAAAGCGACAGCAGCGCATGGTCGAAGCGTGGGCGGAACTGCATCAAAGTGAACTGCTCGAAGATTGGGACCGATTGCAGACTGGACACACGCCTCAACCTATCGCACCTTTAGCGTGAGAATAGAAGCATGAACCATCCGATTTACAGAGTTCGCTCCGTGAAAATCGTCGCGCCTTACACGTTGCGGGTGGGGTTTGACGACGGCGCGGAGCAGACGATTGATTTTCGTCCGGTGCTGGCGGGCGAACTTTACAGCCCGCTGCGTGCATTAGCCGTATTCAATGCGGTGAAAATTGATCCCGAAGTCCACACGTTGGTTTGGCCGAACGGCGCGGACTTTGATCC
>DLMG01000026.1 GCA_002479245.1 Verrucomicrobia subdivision 3 bacterium UBA7542
ACTTCGACTTCGGAATTCGGGCTGAGGTGAGTGCTGTCCCCGGCACGCGGACAAACAACGGTGGAAAGGAGGCGTTCCGCGTTCCAATCGGTTCCAGTCCGGTTTATCGAATCCGACTTACTTTAATTCCGCCAATATCCGTTTTGCTTCAACGGCTTGTGTGCCGGACAAATTCAAATCCAAGGCCCGCTGGAGAGAGGTTTTGCTTTCCGCGCGATTTTTGAGGTGATATTGAGTCATGCCCAGGTAATACATCAACTCCGCGTCCCGGTTTTTTTGGCGGGCGCTTTCCTGCAATAGATTTGCGGCGCGCGGATAATCCCCTTGGCGAAATACGATGATGCCCAGAGTCTTGGCAACTTCCGGATCGTCGGGAAAGGCTTTGCGGGCTTTGACCGCAAGCGCGTAAGCCTTGGCGTCGTTGTTCGGATCTTTCGCGTAGAGGATGGCGAGTTGTTTTTGGGCCGGGGCGAAATCAGGGTAGTGGTTTAAGACGTCTTCGTAAGTTCGCCCGGCCGTCGCCAGATCGGGTTTCTGCTCGGCGATGGCGGCCTTGACCATGAGTGCCGGCACGTAATCGGGAACGGATTTCAGAATTGCCTCGACTTGCGATTGTGCGGCCAATGCTTGCGCCGGCTTGTCCGCAAGGTCGGTCATCGCCAGAAAACGTTTGGCTTCGTTGGTTCGGGAGAAGGCGGCCCCGGTCTGCAAAGCGTTTTGCACCGCAATTCTTGCATCCGGCACCCGGCCCACACTGTAAAATGCTTCCCCCAGATCATAAAGCACCTCCGGATTTTGCGGCTGAACCTGGGCGGTCAATTGGAGCAAGTTTAACGACCATTCATAGTCACCCGTCAGAAAGGCCAAGCGGCCCAAAGTGTGGGTCACCAGCGGATCGTTCGGCGTCAATTTATAGGCCGCCTTGGCCAGATTGAAGGCTTTTTGTGGGTCTTGGGGAGCATACAGTCGTGCCAAATTCACCATGGCCATGACATTTTGCGGGTTGGCTTGCAAGGCCGCTTCGTAAGTGGCAATGGCCTTGTCCATCGTCCCTTCGCGCTGATAGATGGCCGCGAGCCGCGCGAGGGCAACGGGGTCATTGGGCTGATTGGCCGTTCGCTTTTCGAGCCAGGCGCGCGTGTCAGGTCCGGCCGTTTTTGCGTCAATGGCCAACACTGCCAGACATTGATTGCATTCGTTCTTTTGAGGAAAATCTTCGTTGGGTAGAAGCGCACGCTGAAAAGCCGTCCTGGCATTCGCCTCATCCCCCATCATGTAATACGTCATGCCCAGGTGAAATTGAGCTTCCGGCACGGCATATAACTTATCCGCGCTTTCCCGCAGCAAACTCAACGCGGAGGAATACTGCCCCTTCTGGTAAAGAATCCATCCCAGCGTGTCAGCGATGGATGGATCCGTTGGAGCCAGGTTTCGGGCTTGGCGTGCCAATTGGTAGGCTTTGTCGAACTGGCCCAAATGTTCCGCGTAGAGACACGCCAGATTGTTAATCGCCACACCATTGTTCGGAGCTATGGCCAGCAGCTTTTCATAGGCGTCGCGGGCGTCCTTATAGTCTTTCTCGGCGCTGTACGTGATGCCCATGAGCATCAATGCAGCAACATCCTTTGGGTTTTTGGCCAGCGCCGCTTGCAGATCGGCCAAAGCCTTCTGGTTTTGATTGGCGGCAGTGTAGAGTTGAGCCAGCATCAAATACGCCAGTTGGGAATCGGGCTGCAACTCGATGGCTTTTAACAACGCGCTTTCCGCCTGGTTCGTATCGCCCCGGGCAACCAGGACTTTCGCCAAAAGCAACTGCAACGCCGCCGCCTTGGGATTTTGTCCGGCCTGTTGTTGCACGCGTTGCTGCGCGGCGGCGTATTGCTTTTCCATCAGGTCCAAATTCACCGCTTGTTCCAACGCCGGCAAATAATCGGGCGCCAGCTCGAGCGCGTGGTCAAATTCCATGCGCGCCTCGGTGTTTTTCTTTTGCTGGAGAAACGCTGTTCCCAGCAGCAAGGGGACCTGCGGATTTTGGGGGTATGCCTTTTCCAGTTCACGATAAATTTGAACCGCGCTGTCCGGACGGCCTTGGGCGCGATAGGCGTCGGCCAGCAACAATCGGGCGGACACGATTTGAGGTTGCTGTTGAGTCAACTGCTCCAGGGAAATAATCGCAGGCGCAACATTTCCGTTCCGGATCTGGATTTCGGCCAGCAACAGAATCGCATCGCCAAACTTGGGGTTCAGGTTCACGGCCTGGTTTAGATTGCCGACGGCTTTGTCGGTTTCATTGTTTGCGAGACGGGCCAGGGCCAGTTGGTAATAGACCGCCGGCACCTGGGGGAACATCTTTGCCATTCTCTCAAAGCCGGCGATGGCCTGGTCCGTCTGGCCTTGCTGTAGTTCCAAGCGGCCTTGCAACAGCAAACCCCCAAAATTCTGCGGGTCGCGGCTCAAGACGTTGCCGAGCAAGGTGGTGCCGTCGGCATACTTTTTCTCGGCGGCGGCAAGTTGGGCCAATCCTATCCATGCCGGCAGATAATCCGGCGTCTTTTTGACAATGTCTTCCAACAACTGTTTTCCCGCAGCGGAGTCTCCCGTCAGAATTTTGAACTGGGCGTATTGCAGCGTTTTGCCCGATCTGGGCGGAGCCAGGTCCGCCGCCGTCTTGAAAGCCTGGTCCGCCTGTTTCACGTCATTTTGCGCCACATACCAATTTCCCAGCGCGGCGTAGGCGTCGCTGAATTTGGGATCGAGCTTCACGGCGCGTTTGAGGTCGGCTTCCGCTGTTTTGAGGTCGCCCTGGCGGAACGAAAGCGCCCCCAAAGCCACTTCCAGCGGCGCGGTTTCACCTGTTTGCGACATTTTTTGCAGGCGCAGGCGGGTTTCGGCGATTTGATTCGTCGCGGCGGCTTCCGCCAGTAGGATTGGCGCTTGAGCGTCCTTGGGGTTTTTATCAAGGACGAAGCTGGCCTCGTCCCGCGCTTCCTTCAACTTTCCGGCCCCCAGATAGATGGCGCCCAGCTTCAAGCGCACCTCGAGGTTGTTGGTGGCCAATTGCTGGGCCCGGCCCAGGATCTGAGCCGCCTCCAAAAGACGCCCCTGGTCGAAATAAATGACACCGAGACGGCTCCACGCCTGGGCGTTCTGCGGGGCATTCCGCAGCACATTCTTATATTCGATTTCCGCCTGATCGTATTGGCCGGAATTAAAATACCGGTCCGCCCGCTTTAGATGGTAGGACTCCTTCAACTTGGCGGTGCAACCGGCGCCCGCGATGGCCACGAGCATGAGCACGGTCAGCGTCGGAACCAAATAAGCAAATTTACGCATGTTCTATTTCGGAGGTTTTGGGTTTGGATTTCCCCCCGGCCTGGTCGGATTTTTGAAGCATGACCAACAATATAAAGATGGGAATCAAAGACAAGACAAAAAATATCGGCCCGCCCTTGCGGTGAATGGGAGAATTGATCATCTGGGGCCCCAGGTGAACGCAAAGTTCGCCAATGGTGAAAACTCGAAAGCCGTTCCGGAGAATGCCCAGCGGAATCACCGCCAGTATAAACACGGCCCGCTTCCAGGGTGTGCGCAGAAAAACATAGCTGGCCAGCAGACTGGTGATGAACAACACCAGGCTGGAATGGATGCCGCTGCATTCCGGGCCGATTTGAATGGTGATTCCTGGCAGTTGAAACACCAGACCATTTTCAAAAAACGGCGTGTCCGACAGCCTGAAAAATCCTTGGGCAACTACGGCGGAACCATATTGCAGAAAGGAATCAATCCCGCGCACGGCAACCGCAGGAAGTGGCACCATGAAAACCAGGAAGCCCAACGGAAAAGCGGCGGCGCGCAGAATTTCCCTCCCCAAAAACAGGCAGCCCGCGCCGAAAAAGAACAGCAGGAAGGAAATCATCATCACCGCCAGATAATCGTCCTCCACCAGTTTCAAGCGGGGACGGAGAACGAGCCAGTAAGCGATGATCACCACCGTCCCGGCCGTCAGGAACCCCGCCGCTGCTTTGCGGGCCGGCTGGGAACAAGTCGGAAAACTCCCTCTCTTCAACCAGACCAGATACAGGCTGATGAATGGAATCAGCAGGATGTAGGAATACAACTCGCTGCCAGCCGCGAACCATATCAGGTCCCACAGCGGAATTCCGAAACAAAGTGCGAGGACCAGTGTCGCCAGCCCAAAGCTCCGCAGTTGCCGGGCCGACCCGGCCGGTTCCAAACGTTGCGCCGGAGGCGATTGCGCCGCCGGATTTGGCTGGGGGTCATTGGTCAATCTGACAGCTTTGTCTCGCGGCATGTCGTTTTCTTGTAGTGAATGGTGGTGGTGAGGTTTGCCCGTTCGGCGCGCGGGTTCCCGGCAAGCCGGTTCGTCAGAAGCCCCACCCCGCCAAAAAATGAACCGCCACCCAATGAATCAAATGAACTTTTCAATACCGGTATCCAATTTCAATCCCTACCTGGTTGCTCGTGTAGGCAAAGCCGGACTGGCTGGAAGAATTGTCACTATACTGGTAAAACATCGAAACCGTTCCCTGCTTGAGCAAGGGACGAGTCAGCCGGGCATTGAAGGAGTAATAATTATCGGTGCGGCCGGTCGAAAGTGCGACGGATGAAGAACCAATCGAGGAGATATACTTGGATGTGCCATAACCCCCGGATAAATCCAGATACAATTTTCCAAGCAGGCGCTGGTTCAGATCACCCGTGATTCCTGTGCTTTCGACCACCTGGTTTTGAAAGTAGGACGTGCTCACGGTGCGGCTGGCGCTCAAGCTCAATTTGGTTTGTTCAAAAGGCTGGTATTGGATGGTGGCGCCAAAGATGGGGGTGACCAGATCGCTCGCGCCGCCGCTCAAATACTGCTGGTCTTCCACGCCGCCGCTCAACTGAAAGCTGATTTTGTCCGTCGCCCGCCAGTTGACCCGGGCTTGATATTGCTCGTTGATTGAATCCGGGCTGCCGTCCTGAATGGTGTAACCAAAGCCGGCGCCAATGCCGGCATTAAACCTGGGCCAGAATTGATAGTTCAACCAGTCCATTGTTGACCACGCCTTGGAGTTCGCCAGATTTTGCAGATAGTTTGTCGGGCTTGCCCCGTTCCCGACGTAGTTAAGATTCTGGCTCAATCCCATGTCCAGCGATATTTTATCGTTGAACTGATACGAAGCATTGAGTGCGGTTGAATAGGTTTCCTGGTCGGTTTGCGCGGCAGTCTCGACATTCGGATCGGAGGAGGAGGCATAGCTTTGTGAACCGCTCAAAAACCAGTCGCCACAAGCCGTTCCCCAGCCCAATTGCACGGATTGATCCACCGTGTTTCGGAAACGGCTGCTGGAATAAAAACTCAAGGTCGGCGTGTAATCCAGGGTCCAGTGGTCGCCCAGGTTGAACTGGACTCCCGGCGAAACCTCCTGAACGATCGTATTCTGTTGCTGACCCGGTGACGATTGAATCCCATTTCCATAGAGAAATTGGTAGTCCAGATGGGGGTGGAGGGTGACCGGTCCCCATTGTAACGGCAGCGGAGGAACGGTTTCTGACGGGGCGAACACTTGCATCGGATTGTTGTTCTGATGCTCCTGCACGGCGGCCGGGGTCGCCGGCGTCGGCGGAGGCGACGAGAGGACATCCTGCGCCAGCGCCGGGCAGATGGGCAGAAAGAGACACAGCACCGCCACTCCACACCGGCGGAAGAACGATGGCATCCTTGCCATGTCGCGGATAAAAGAGGTTCGATTTGGCATTTTCACTTTCACCGACCGGACAATGTTGTTGCAGAGGTGATCACAAGGAGCAAGGCATTTGTTCAGCGGGCATTGGTTTGATTTGCTTAAATTGAAGAGCCGCGCCGGCGTTTCCGAACCGGCAGAGGCCGTTCAATGAACGCCCGCTCCGGCAAATTTCGCGGACGGCGACGCCGTTTGCCACCGCTTCAGGGCGTCTTCCAGCGCCTCCTCCACGGGACGCATTCTCACGCCGAGCGAGAGGAGCTTGGAGGCGTCCAGGATGCAATTGGAACGCGGTGTTTTCGCCTGGCAACGGTAAAACTCCTCGTCATTTTTCCAGAACTCAAAGCGCCGGTCCGGCTTGAGAATTCGCTGGATCATTTCAACGATCCGCCGCGTCGTGACCGCGCCGGGATTCACCACGTTATAAATACCGAACGGTGCCTGCCGCTCCCAAAGCTCCAGACACGCCCGCACAAATTCATCCAGGTGCGAAATCGAGTTCACGTTGTCATAAACCCTGGCGTAGTGCTGGAGTTTTGAGAGCAGGTTCCTGGTTTCGTCGTACTCGTTGAACGGCATTCTGGGGCGCCAGATGTAGCTCTGCCCCACTCCCCGAATCGCCTCTTCGGCCAGGGCCTTGGTTCCGCTGTAAAAGTTGCAGGGCGCGTGCCGGAAGGAAAAGTTGGGTTCATCCCATTCGGTAAAACCATAAATCTTCTCGGGATGCTCGGCGAACAGCCTCCGTATTTCCGGTTGATTGAGGTCTCTTTCAATCCGCATTCGTCCCCACTCTGCCGCCACCTTGGCTCCCACGTAAATGCAGCCCGAAGAAACGTGCCCCCACGGCGTGTTGTTCAGGAGGCAGACCCGTGCAATGGTTTGGGGGAGCAGCGCATTCCCACACAACACTTCCTCCCGCGCCAATTCGCAGGCGTCCACGTTGGGGTTGGGCGCGTAGCCCGCTGCATTGATGATAAACTCCGGCCTCATTTTCCGGACGTAATCGAACAAAATGTGGAAACTGGTGTAATCAATCGCCTTGCGCGTCAGCGGAATGAAAGGCCATCTCCGCCGGCGCAGTTCGGACGAAAAAGCCTGACCGACATAGCCACTGGCTCCTAATAACAGGATCATAACCGGAATACCTCGCTTTCTATGCCGAAATTTTGTACGGGTCGGTGTGACCACTCCGTTGCACCAATCCAGGCAGCGCCATCAGAAAAAATGGAACGGACGCTTCAAAGGGTGCGTCGTAATTTTTGGAAATCGCTGTGATCCATTTCTGATTCCAGATTCTGGATTTTGGATTCGCAAGTTATACCATTTCCCAATGGTGACCGGAGCAAACCGGGGTGGGGCGGGCAGTCCTCTGCCCGCCGCAGGATGGCGCGCACGGAGTGACGCGCCCTACCCATGATATGCCGAATTTCATGGAGAAATGGTAGCAGAGCCCCCGCACGTCGGCTGCTACGTTATACCAAGTCAGTCCCGCCTGGACGATTCAGCGACAGATTGAAAGCACCCCGCCCGGCACTGACGCCGGTGTTTCGCGCGCCGTGTCCTCAGGCCTTCCAAACCTGTCCCGGTTTTGTTTTTACCACCGCCATGGCATTGCGCGTATCCACAATGCATGCCGACCAATCCGCCAGTTCCTGGTAATTGATGGTCTGGTGGTTGGTGGCAATGATGGCCGCATCGAAACTTTGCAGCGTT
>DLMG01000148.1:0-17255 GCA_002479245.1 Verrucomicrobia subdivision 3 bacterium UBA7542
CGGGCGATTGCCGATGGAGCGCGTGCCGAAATCCGTTCCCGCAGCCGGCCGTTGCCCGCCGTGCGCGCATCGCTGGCGGAGGCGCTTGGGCGCGTCTTGCGCGAAACGATTTGTGCGCCGGAAGATTTGCCGCCGGTTGACCGCTCGACGCGCGACGGCTACGCGATCCACGCCGATGATGCGTCGAAAACTTTTTCCGTCGTGGATACGATTCATGCCGCCGACTGGAAACCACGCCAGCTCAAAACCGGCGAAGCCGTGCGCGTGGCGACCGGCGCGGCGCTGCCGTGCGGCGCCCTGCGGGTGGTGATGCAGGAACACATCGAGCGTGACGGTGACAAACTCCGTGTCGTGCGCCGGGAGAATTCTACGAACGTCCGATTGCGTGGCGAGGAGGTGCGACAAGGCCAGCCGCTTGTGCCTGCGGGAACAAAATTGAATGCCGGCGCGCTGGCAATCCTGGCAACGGTGGGAAACGTAAATCCGCTCGTCAGCCCGCGATTGCGCATCCTCCATTTCACGACCGGCAATGAAATTGTGACGCCGGACCAGACGCCGAAGCCGGGCCAGATTCGCGACAGCAATTCCATCTTGATCCGCGGCCTGCTCCAGAATTTTCCGTGCGACGTGGAGCAAGGCCATTTGCCGGAAAATTTTGAGGCGGCAATGTTGGAAATCGCCGCTCGCAAACCGGGAATCGAAAACGCCGACGTGCTGCTCGTTTCCGGCGGGGCGAGCGTGGGCGAAAAAGACTTCACCCGCGCGTTATTGGAGCAGCTCGGCTTTGAAATCGTTTTCAGCCAGATCAACCTGCGCCCCGGACGACCGCTGATCTTCGGCGTGAACGGCCCGCGCGTGGCCTTCGGGCTGCCGGGCAATCCCCTCTCGCATTTCGTCTGTTTCCATTTCGCCGTCGCCGCTGCGCTGGCGTGTTTGACCGGCGGCGAACCGCCGGAATTTTTGCGCGGGCAGCTCGGCAAAAAACTCGACGACAAACCGTGTCCACGCGAAACACTCTGGCCGGCCCGATGGGAATGGAATGCCGCCACGCCGCGATTGCGTCCGCTGGCATGGGCGAGTTCCGGCGACATCACCTGCCTGACGGCGGCGAACGCGCTGGTTCGCGTGCCGGCAAATTGCGCGAGCCTGGATGACGGAGCAAAGGTGGATTTTTTGCCGGTGGCAGCTATGATTGGCGGCGGTTAAATCAGGCCGCGCGGCAGCGCGGCCCTACCGTTGTTGGTAGGGCGGTGCTGCTGCACCGCCTAAACTGAATGAAAAAAACATTTTCACATCTCAACGCGGCGGGCGCGGCGCGCATGGTCAACGTCGGCCACAAACCGGTGCAACGTCGGCGCGCTCTGGCGAAGGGCAAACTGGTCTGCCAGCCGGCGACGATCCGGGCGTTGAAAAAGCGCGTACTGCCCAAGGGCGACGTGCTGACCGTGGCGCAAATCGCCGGCATTCAGGCCGCCAAACGGACGGCGGAGTTGATTCCGCTTTGCCATCCGCTGGCGTTGAACCACGTCGAGGTCAATTTTCGCGTTCACCGCGCGGCGATAGAAATTTCTTGCACCGCCGAAACCAGCGCGCAAACCGGCGTGGAGATGGAGGCGCTGACGGGCGTGAGCGTGGCCGCGCTGGCGCTTTACGACATGTGCAAAGCAGTGGACAAAACCATGCGGATTGAAGGTGTCCGGGTGGTGGAAAAAACGAAAGAAACGCTCCGAGCCGTAGCCGCGGACGTTAGTCCGCGCCATCTGGAAAGGACGTCAAAGCGCGCCGACTAACGTCGGCGGCTACAAGCTAATCATGAAAATCGGCCGCCTCACCATCAGCGACCGCGCCTCGGCCGGGATTTATGCCGACCGCAGCGGGCCAGAGATTGAGAATGTTCTCCGCGAATTTCTCGGCGCCGACGTGATATTCGAGTCGCTCATCGTGCCGGATGAAGTGGAGGCGATTTCGGCGGCGTTGAGAAGGTTTGCCGACGTGCAAAAATGCGATATGGTGGTCACGACGGGCGGCACGGGAATTTCCGCGCGCGATGTGACGCCGGAGGCGACCCATGCCGTGCTGGAAAAAGAGTTGCCGGGTTTCGGCGAAGCGATGCGGATGCAATCGCTGCCGCGGGTGAAGACGGCGATTTTGTCGCGGGCGACGGCGGGCGTGCGCGGCGCGTGTTTGATTGTGAATCTGCCGGGCAAGCCGTCGGCGGTGCGCGAATGCCTGGAAATTCTCGCGCCGGCCATCCGCGAAGGGCTGGCGCATCTGCGCGGTGAAAATCCGCACGAGCAAAAATAAAATGGACCCGTTTGGACGAAAAATTGATTACTTGCGCATTTCGGTCACCGACCGGTGCAACGAGCGGTGTCTCTATTGCATGCCGGAAGGTTACAAAGGCTGGGAAAACAAGCCGGACCATTTGACGGCGGAGGAAATCGTCCGCGTCGTGCGCGTGGCGGCGGGGCTGGGCTTCCGCAAATTCCGGCTGACCGGCGGCGAACCGCTCGTGCGCGGCGACGTGCCGGAAATCGTGCGCGCCATGACCGCGATTCCCGGCGTGGAATGCATTGGGCTTTCAACCAACGGAATGAAATTGTCCGCGTTCGCAAAACCTCTGCGCGAAGCCGGGTTACGCACGGTGAACGTGAGCCTCGACGCGTTGGACCCGGCGATTTACCACCGCATCACCGGCGGCGACGTGGCGCGCGTGCTGGCCGGCATCCGCGCGGCGGTGGACGCAGGTTTTGAACGCGTGAAACTGAACTGCGTGCTCATGCGCGGCGTGAACGAGGCGGAAATCTGGCCGCTGGTTCTGTTCGCTGCCGAACACGGCCTGCCGCTGCGGCTCATCGAATTGATGCCGCTGACGACGACGGAGGTTTTGACGGAGAAAAATTTCATGCCCTGCGGCGAGGCGATGCAATGGTTGTCCCGGCACGATGAATTGATTCCGCAGCCGGACTGCCGTCTCGGTCACGGGCCGGCGAAGTATTTTCTGCTGAAACAAACCGGCGCAATGGTTGGCTTCGTTGGCGCGCTGACGAACGAGCATTTCTGCGACAACTGCAACAAGATGCGGCTGACCGCGGATGGCAAGGTGCGTCCCTGCCTGGGCAACCACGTTGAAGTGGATTTGCGCGCGGCGTTGCGGAGCGGCGCCAACGACGGCGCGTTGAAGGAATTGCTGGAAACCGCGCTGCGGGTGAAACCGCTGGAACACCAGTTCCGCAACCAATACCAGCCCTGCCGCCCGATGACGGCCATCGGCGGGTGAAAATCAGAGCAGAGAATTCATTGACCGCGAACCACACGAACTACACGAAAGGTAGGGCGCGTCACTCCGTGCGCGCCGTCTTTGGTTTCAATAAGGAATCCATGAATCCATGAACCGGGTTCGCATCCACCTTCTTGGTTTCCTGGTTTCCTTATTCAATATACCAACACCAGCACCGCCACCTTTGGATTCAATAACTCCATTGTTCCCATGAACTATGTTCCCAAGCCTTTCAATCCGGCATGAGGCTTTCAGACTAGGGCGTGGTCGGCCTAATCGTCATTGGATGCACGGATTCAGGCTCGAAGATGTCGGAAACATCCGGCGGCGTCCCGAAGGCCAGGCGATGAGCGAACTCGGCGCGGCTGCGCTGGGCTTGAACGCTTTTGTCGCGCAAAAGCTGGTCAAGTTTGAGCAGGTTCACCGGCCGCAAAATAATTTCCGCCGTCGAGGTGCCGCGAAGCGGGTCTTTTACGAAAACAACCTGCTGCCGCGCCGCGTTTTCCAAGGTCGGATAAATAATGGTTGCCCGACGATTACCGCTCTCTTGCCCCAAAGCGTAAAGTGCAAGCTGATATAACATCTCACGCGGCAGATTTCTTTCCCACAGATCGCGATACTTGGCATCCAGAACGGCTTCAACCTTGCGATTGCGCAGCACGAGAAAATCCGGACGAAGCGATGGCGAGCGATGATTCCGGGGATTATTAGCCGGGTCGTATTTGAACACGCCGCGCAATACCCGTTCATCCTGAACCTCATAACCGACGAGGTTCTCGCCAAGAAACCGGGATAGCAGCGCCTGAAAAAAACGGTTCATATCGAACAGGAATCCGGCGGCAGGGATCGGTGATGTGGTGTCGGTCAAAGCCGCGCCTTGGGTATTCAGAAGCATTTGAATCAAGGTCAGCGCGGGCCGGTAGGCGCTGGTGCGGCGGTCGAGCGAATGCCACGCCTCGGCGAAGCCGGCGGCGTCCAGTTGCCTCGGCGTAATTCGTCCGGCAAAACTTTTTGCCAAGCGCCGAACGCGACCGCCCAATTCACGGTCCAGCGTCATCCGGGCGGCCATTTCCAAGCCGCCATGCAAAACCTGATTCAAGCAGGTGTCCTCGCTGCGGGGATAATGAACACAGGGCATAGCCACGCCAGCATTGGCGGCGACTTGCAAATAACCACCGAAATCAATCCGCCCACGCGGGCTGGCGAGCATGGACTCGGTGCGAAGATAATTGCGATGAAGGCCACGGGAAAGCAACTCGGACGATTCGGCGGCCAACTGATGAATCAATAAATCCTCGAAACTAGCCTGTGATGTCGCATAGCCAACCTCGTCGAACAATTGCAAGTGGCGGAGCCGATAGGCGTAGCGGAGCAGATTCATCAACGGCACGCCCGAAATCTTTGGCTTAATGGTGACCAGCAGTTCGCCCAAGGCGAACCGGCCGACAAAGGATGACGCCCGGAGTTCCAAGCCGCGCGCCAGTTCAAGGATTTCGATGCGACCGTCGCGGGTGAGCGTCTCGGCCAAACGCTGGGCTGCCGGATGGTTGGCCAATACCGGCCCTGCCAACGGGCTACCCTTGGTTGGTTCCCTAGTCTCCCACTCGGTCAAATTGACTATCTGCGTGGTCATTTAGCTGGTTCTTCAGGCTCTTCCTCTGGTTCCGGAGCCGGTGACAATTGGGCGACCGCTTCAATCGTCGTGGACAATTCTGGGGTGGGTTCAAGCAATGCCTGAATCAAGTCCTGCCGCCGGGCGGGCAAGAATAGTTCCTCGCGCACGCGTTGCCGGTCACCGTCCACGATTGCCCCACCCAAAATTTCCGAGAGTGCGCCATAATCCTCGTAGCAATATTCCTCCAGCAGCGGGATGATGTCCTCCGCGATGATGCGGGAAAACTTCACAAAATCCGTGACCGGTTTGCCGTTATCATCCATCAGGTAGGCATGGCCGATTTGCAGGTTGCGGGCGTCTTTGCCGATATGTTCACGGATGCGTAAGTTCAATGCATCGAGCCATTGGCCCAGAGGAATTGTCTCGCCCGCAATCGCGCCGGCCAGCGTTGACGAATCCGGCATCAATTCGACGAACCCGAACCGCCGCCGCAAGGCGGTATCGAGCAAGGCGATGGAACGGTCCGCCGTATTCATGGTGCCGATGACAAGGACATTGGCAGGCACGGAGAACTTGTCGCCAGACAAAGGCAAAATCACCTCCTGCCCGCGTTTGTTTTTTTCGAGTAGCGTCAGCAACTCGCCAAAAATGCGCGGGATGTCACCACGATTGATTTCGTCAATGAGCAGAACAAACTTTTCATCCGAAGCGGCGGCATCACGACAGAGTTTTTTGAAAATGCCGTCGTGCTTTTCAAAGACCAACTGGCCACCCGTGCCCTGACGTGGGCGGTAGCCCTCAATAAAATCTTCATATCCGAAGGCCGGGTGAAACGTGCAACAGCGCAACAGGCCGGAATTTGAGCCATCGCCGTTGACGGTCATTTTCTGTTCGGCGGTTAGATTCTCATAAAGACACCCGAAGGCTCCAATGGCCGCCAAGTCGAGTGCCGTCAGTTTCCCCCAATAGGTTTTTCCGGTGCCCGGCGGCCCGTAAAGAATTGCCTGGCCTTTCCGTTCCAAAATCGCCTGCAACTTGCCCGGAATGATGCCTTCCAAGCGCACAATTTTACGAATGGGTTTCGGCTGGGCCGAGGACGGTGTAACGGGCAAGGGCGTCGCGGGCAATGACGGTTCCAATAAATGGCGCTCCACTTCCACAAGGTTTTTATCATCCTTGCGTAATTTCCAGACCGTTGTTCTCAATCCTTCCGTGACCGGCAGTTTCCATTCTGGGGTTGTATGCCACTCGACTTGGCGCCGATGGGGTGCATCTTCAGGCTGCGTCGTATCAAAACGATAAGGACCTTTGACCAGACCGATACCAAGAATTTTTTCACCATCCGCGGCCAGTATCATGTCATTTTCATCCATATCCTGTGTAAAGTTCCGGATTTCACCGGCTTTGCGCGAAGCAATATTAGCGTCATACTGGTATTCTTTGCCAAGCATGACAGCGATTTTTTCCTTCGCATCATTGTCAGCGAGCACGCTGGATAAATCGCCTAACTCCGCCCAGCCGATGGCCGCATATCCACCGGCTTTCATGTCTGGCCAAATATTTTGAGCGTTTTCTCCTTCGCCTAATTTAGTTCCGATACGCCAGTATTTGGCGAGTGAACCATTGCGCTCGTTGAGCACGGCAGTCAGGTGATTCATGGGCCAACCCAACTGGTTTGCTAGGCGAACGAAGCGTCCGGCGCAGACGAAGAGACCAGTTTGCGAGGGCGGCAGTTGAAGTAATTTGATGAGATGGTGCCGTTGGAGAGGCTCGACGTGGTAATCGTCCAGCTTGTCCGAGAAAAGCAGATACAAATATTTGTGCCCCCAAGCCAAGCGGCACACATCTGGCGCGACTCCGTCCAATTTTTTCTGCAAGGCCAGATATGCCTGATCGTCCGCTCCGGCGGGCAAATCCTGTAATACGGCTACGGCGGCGACCAACTGGTCGCGGTGCTTCCGCGCGATGGCGATGGCCTCGGCAATCGGCAATGTCGTTTGGTTGGACGGATGGCCAGCCATCCATTCCCCAGAATCCTTGCTTTTGTAGAGGCCGAATTTGAGCGCGCTACCGCCGCCGATGCCGCCAAACTTGCGGGTGAGAAACTCGGCGTCGCTCTTAAATTCCAGCCAATACACGAGACTATCCTTGCTGCCGTGGGCGTGCATGGTGTTCAGCAGAACCTCGCCATCCAGACTTTTGAGTCGTTCCGGGCCGAAACGGTCACGAAAAAGCGCATAACATTCGGAGAGGCGTTCTTTCGTTAACAGTTCGCCACGTTTCAGGAGCGATTCATAGCAGGCCAGCAGGGACTGCTGGACGCGCACATCCAATGGGGGATCAATTGTTGGCATTGTTTTTTTCCTCCGGTTCAATCTCGTTTTCTATTTCATCAACCTCTTTTCCGAAAATTTCAGGGGCCAAGGATTCTTGTTCCGCGATTGCCGACAAGTGGCGGGCGGCGGCAACTGTGCTGTTTGTGGTCATGCGTCGTGGCGGATATGTGCTGCCAAGTTTTAACGGACGGCGAGACTTTTTTCGAGATTTAGTTTTTATCTCAAGTAATTCACCGTCGGTCCTTTGACAATCACAGAGAATTGCGAGCGTGACAGTATTGCGCGGACGGACGGGAACTAAAATGTGCCAATCAGAAAGGCCGCGTGGCGTGACCGACGAATTTATTTACGGAGAGGGCCAGACTGAAACGCAAACAAAACGTGTCTCGGTTTATTTCAGAAAATCATCCAACGCATTTCCCAGCTTTTGGAATGTTTCCTCCAGGCGCAGCACCAGCGGAGACATTTTCCGCCAATCCAAGTCAACGGATGCAATTGTTCGCGTTCCGCCGCCTGTTGTTTGCGGAATTTATCCCACGCGGACGAGTTTATTCTCCGTGCGGAGGTAGCGGGTGAACGGCGTGTTGCTGTCCAGGTCAATCAAATCCACCGAACGGCCAATCAAATCACTGACGCGCGCACCCATGCGATAAAAAACCGATGGCGGCAGGCCGGAAACCGCCAGATCGAGATCGGAAGTGGCATCACCCGTCCCGCGTGCGGCAGAGCCAAAGACGTAAATTTCCCGTGCGCCGGCAGTCTTGAGTTCGGCAGCGGCACGCTTGATTAAAATGTTTATCTCGGTGCTCACGGTTATAATTGATTGTGCGTCTTTTGAGTCTGAAAGTCAAAATTTTAAGAAATATGCCTTCAATTCAGTTTTCATCGCCCGGTGCGGGAGGAGTTGGTTTCCATCCGCCTTCATCTGATTTCGGCGCGACCAGTCCGCCTGCGCGTTCGCTTCCGTCATCGCAAAGCTTCGCCGTGACAAGTCGGCGCGACCAGTCCGCCCGTTTCCCCTGCGGAATTCGGATTGCGGATTGTAGCAGCCGACGTGAGTCGGCTCAAACTTCTCCCGCCGGAATAATGAGCGGACTCATCCCGCATTGCGGGACTGCTACGCTTTCATTCACAAGGCGCAGGCTTTGAGCAGCGCGACTTTGACTTTTTTCAAATCTGTTTCCGGCACGAGGCCGAGCCGTTTTTCAAACCGCACGGACGGCAGCGAGCCGATGGCCTGCACGTTGGCAACGGATTCGGGGTCGAGAAACGGCAGGTGACCGAGCGGCACTTCGAGTTCGCTCCCGCGATTCTGCCGCGTGATGGGAATGTGGATGATGAGCGAGTGCGGGGCGTCAAGATTGTCGGCGATGAGCACAACGGCGGGGCGGGTTTTGGCGGCCAGGCCCATGTCCACCAGCCAGACTTCGCCGTGGCGCGGATTCATTTGCCGTCGAGGATGTCCAGCTTTTCCTGCTCGACTTCGCGCGAGGGCAGCACGTCCGCCCAATCTTCCTGCGCACGCTGGCGTTCGAGGAATTTCAAGTAATGCAGGACTTCGCGCACCACCAGTTCAGGCTGGCGCTTGATTTCTTCGATCAACGTTTCCTGCGCGCTCATGGTCTTAAGTATCCGGCAAAATTGGTTTTTGGCAAGCCGTATTGCCCAATTCGTCCATCCCAAAATGATTTCAGGAAATGAGTTCCCTTCCGCCGTTTCCAATGCGGAATTTGGATTGCGGATTGTGGAATGGGCGGGGACGCCCCGGCATCGGAAGAAAAACCGGATGGTCTTGGACTGCGGCAGTCCCCTGCCGCTTTGGGGACGTGACTTGCCAACGAAAGCGCCGGAGGGCCGGCGCACTCCAAGACGCTATCGCGCCATTCGTCAGCCGCCTTCGGCGTAGCGGCTTTCGGGAGAGAGCCGCCATTTGAATTTCCGCACAGTTTGCGGCGCTCTGCCGAGACGCCGCTACGGCAGGATTGCTCTGCGCCGCACTCCCTCATCCCGGCTCCGGGTTTTTTATGCGGCTTTCGTGGAAGCTTGTGCCCGTTGGTAATCTTCCGGCGTATCCAGATCCAGCGCCAGACCGGGGTCATCCACGGAACATCGGACGCTGCGGACGGAAGTTCGTTTCAAAAAATCCTTCAAAGTTCCGGCTGGGGACACTTTCAACTCTTTGAATGCCCGGCGCGGCAGCAAGACCGGATGCCGCGCGTGCCCGTCAAATTCGAGCTGGCAGACCGCGTCGGCGTTCGCGAAATGAAATTCCAGCAGTTGCCGCAGCGTTTCCGGACGCAAATGCGGCTGGTCACCCAGCACGATGGCCCAGGTGGCGATTTCATCCTTCCAGCCGGGCCAGCCGGCCGCACAGAGAATGGAGCTGAACATGCCGCGCTCCGGTTGCGGGTTTTTGATGCGGTCAGCGCGCGGGAAACCCAGCCGGTCCAATTCGGCGGCCAACGCAGCATCTTGGGGACGCATAACGATGCCGATTTGCGCCGCGCCGAGTTCGCGCCATTGTTTGAGCAGATGGCCGATAACGGTGGTGTCGCGCCAGGGCAACAGCAGCTTTGGCCGGCCCATCCGCGACGACGCGCCCGCGCCAAGGATGACTACGGCGAAGGCAGGAATTTGTTTTGCGGCGCTCATGGGGAGCTTCGACCTCCAACCATGGGCGCGTATTGGGACGATGAACCGCGAAGTAGCGCAGGCTTTCCAGCCTGCGGGTTCTGGGGACTTTCCAGTCCCCAGTATCCGCAACACGGGACAAGAATGTCCCGTAAACCCGCAGACAGGAATGTCTGCGCTACCCGAAAGTCACGTTTCATGGCTTAAGTTCAGTCCTGGCTTCAGCGCGCTTTTGAATGAACTGGGCCATCACGCTCACGGCGATTTCGTGCGTGCCCACGGCCTGGATTTCCAGACCCACCGGACAAGCGAGCCGGTCGAACTGCTCCGCCGTCACGATGTTTTGTTTCAAAAACTCCTCCCGCATGATCCGCGCCTTGCGGCGGCTGCCAATCATGCCGAGAAAAATAAACGGAAGATGAATCCACTCCGACAGCACCAACGCGTCATGCTGGTGACCGCGCGTGACGATGAGTCCGAAGGCGGGCGTTTTCGGCAGCGGCACTTTTAAATGCTCGTGCCAGGGGCCAACCTGAAGCCGCGCGTCGGGCGGAAAAAACTGGTGGTTGGCCAGTTCCGGTCGATCGTCGAAAATGGTCACGGCAAAATCCAGTTGCAACGCCAGCGGCGCGACGGCCTGGGCCACGTGGCCGGAACCGGCAATCCACAAGGCAAACGGCGGGGTGACGGTTTCCTGATAAAACCATTCGTCGTCGCCGCCTTCCACCGGCGCGATGGAAAAATCTTTTTTCACGCCCCAGCGGACCGGTTCGGTACCGGCGGCCAGCTTGCGCCAGAGTTCCGCCGATTGCGGGGCGTGCGGCAGGATCAGCCCCGTCACACTTCCGCCGCAAATCAAGCCGTCGTCCCAGCCGAAATCGTGGTCGAGAACCATGTCGAACGTTGCCGGCTTGCCCGTCTGCAGCGCCTTTTTGGCGCGGGCATGAACCTCGGCTTCGAGACAGCCGCCCCCCAGCGTGCCGATGATTTTGCCGTCGGGAAAAAACAGCGCCTTGGCCCCGGCGCGTTGCGGGCTGGAACCCTTAACGCCGGAAATCAGCGCCAGCGCGAACGGCCGGTTCTCCGCCGATGCCGCGACGAGTTGTTCGTAGAAGCGCGCCATAAAGTTTTGCTCGCGGCAAATTTAGACGATTCCGCGCGAATGGCAACGAAGCATGAACCGGGGTTAGTGGGTTAATTTGGTGGGGCGAGCGTCCTCGCAAGCCGGGGCTGATGGGATTTATTGCCAAAATCGGCTCGCCGGGAGTCTCGCCCCACCAATCTTGGTTCAAACTGACCCACTACCTGAACCGGGCCGGAATGCGCCGCTGGAACGGCCAACAGCGTGGCCAGGCAATCACGAAGCAAGTCATGAAGCCTTTGGAGACGTGTTATTATGTCTGCTCTTCGTTGGCTTCTTGCTGGTTGCCAGCCGCCAAAGGTTGGATGCACGTGTGGAACCATTGACGTGATAAATAATCCCATTTGACAATTGGTAGCATTTTGCTACCTTTTGAACATGAGCCAACCAGTCAAGGTTTCGGATGCGCTGCTGCTGGACGCCCGGGTCGCGGGCGGGGCGGTGGAAAGATCCATCGCCGGGCAGATCGAGTTTTGGGCCAAAATCGGGCGCGCGCTCGAACCGCTGTTGCGCGGGGATCATGTGCTGGCTCTATGCCGGGCTGGCAACGTTAAACCGCTCTCCGCCTGCCTGGGGTCGGTGGATTCTGCGGCGGGCCGGCAGCGGGTGTTTGAACATCTGAAGACCAGTCCATATCCACATTACGAAGCCGCCGCCGGGTCGCCAAGTTTGCTGGTGCGAATCGAGGCTGATGGAAAGCGCACCGTGGGGCGGTTTGTCAACCGGCAGTTCCAACCGGTCAAAATATCCGCGAAGAAAAGGACGAAGCTGGCTTTAGCGCACGCCTCAAGGTGAAAAAGCCCCAGCCGAAAGCATCACATTCGTGGAGCCTTCCCGATTTGGACCAGCGTCCGGTAATCATCGCCCTGGCTGGCCCGAATGGAGCGGGAAAAACCACATTTTACGAAGCGCATCTAAAAGCCAGCGGCTTGCGCTTTATCAACGCTGATATTCTGGCGGGAGAATTGGGGATTGATGCTTATCAGGCGGCTGAAGTCGCTGCCAGATTGAGGCAGGAATTGGTGAGCCAGGGGGAGAGTTTTGTTTTCGAGACGGTATTTTCCGATCCGGTGGGTGACAAACTGGCTTTCTTGAAACAAGCGGCTCAACAGGGGTACGCGGTGGTGTTGTGTTTCGTTGGCATAGCAGATTCCGACCGTTCCGAAGAACGCGTCGCCATGCGCGTCACCCAAGGTGGACACGATGTGCCGACCGACAAGCTGACCGCACGGTTTCCACGCACCATGACCAATCTCACGCAGGCGATTCGAGAGCTTCCCTGCGTTTTCATCTTTGACAACGACGATTTGAGAACGCCATTCCGCCTGGCGGCTGTTTTTCAAAACGGACGACGGACGTTTTTAACAAAACCAATTCCTGGCTGGCTTGAGCCGGCGCTGTGAAAAAGGCAACGTTGCAAATTGGATAATTGTCCATTTGGGTTGCGTCGTTAGACGACTCGGTTGCGAAATCAAAAACAGTCTCGTTGCAGTTGTCATTTGCAGTGAAATCTTGCGACTCCAACAAAAAACATTTTCACCAATAAAGGCAGGGTGTTTGCAGGCATTGGTTCAGAAATCAACCTTTTCGAGCAGTTGCGACGCATCGCTGCCCACCGGACATCTGTCTGCGGCTAAGGGACCAGGCGGGTGCCGGTGCGGCCATCCAGTGCGGCCGGGAGTGCTTCGGGGCAGGTAATCAGAGCTTCATGACCGCTGTCCGTGACGAATTGGATGCACGCTTCGATCTTGGGGAGCATCGAACCCGGTTTAAAATGGCCTTCGGCCATGTACCGCCTGGCTTCGGCCACGGTCATCGAGTCGAGCGCCCGTTGGTCCGGTTTCCCGAAATTCAGGCAGACTCTTTCGACGGCGGTGGAAATGATCAGCATGTCCGCCGCAATTTCCTTCGCGAGCACGGCGGACGCGAGGTCCTTGTCAATCACGGCGGCCACGCCGCTCAAGTTGCCGTTCTCGTCTTGCACGACGGGGATGCCACCACCGCCTGCTGCGATGAGAATATAGCCATCGGCCACCAGCTTCTTGATCACCTCTGCTTCAATAATGCGCACGGGTTTCGGTGAGGACACGACGCGCCGCCAGCCGCGACCGGCATCCTCGACCATCGTCCATTTCTCAACGCGCATGCGATCTTCGGCTTCTTCCTTCTTGTAGAACTGGCCGATCGGTTTGCTCGGTTTCTGGAACGCCGGGTCATTCTTGTCCACGAGCGTCTGCGTTACGACGGTGGCGACGGATTTCTTCAGGCCGCGCTTGACGAACTCGTTGCCTATCGCCTGTTGAATCTGGTAGCCAATCGCGCCTTGCGTGTCCGCGCCGATGGAATCGAGCGGCACTTCGTGCAGGAGGCCACGCGAGTGTTCGCTGCGCAGCAGGATGAAGCCGACTTGCGGCCCGTTGCCGTGCGTAATGACGACGCGGAAGCCGCGTTCGACGAGGTTGGTGATGTGCCGCGCGGTCTCGACCACGGCGGCGTACTGGTCTGGCACACCCATATGCTGGGCGTCCTTGATAAGTGAGTTACCGCCGATAGCGATGACTATTGTTTTCATAATAAAGTCAGCAAAGGAATTGAACGTGTTGTCCGCGCCACGTTATCAGGTGTAATCCCTTCAGGTAATAATTTTCTTACTCGGACTGCAAAGCTTTCTTGAAGGACGCACGCGCGCACTTTG
Organism: Verrucomicrobia subdivision 3 bacterium UBA7542; assembly: GCA_002479245.1. Taxonomy (GTDB): domain Bacteria; phylum Verrucomicrobiota; class Verrucomicrobiia; order Limisphaerales; family UBA11358; genus UBA11358. The sequence continues at coordinate 13,699 of DLMG01000148.1, forward strand.
CTGCTGCAATCAGTATTGCGGGTTTTCACGACGTGATGGACGCCCACCGATCAATCGCCGATCTTCAGCAACTCAAGCCCGATGATGTCCTTGTTTCCGTCTTTAATCGAGGCAAGCAGTTCCTCGCCGGGCTGGCTGTCGAGTTGAATTCGGCAACTCGCCGCGGTCGCGCCTTCAAAAATGACGTTTTGGACTTCTTCGATATTGATCTCCGCGCGGCGGATTTTGTCCATGACATAAGCCAGAACGCCGACGCGGTCGTAATGGCGGACCAGGAGTTGCCACTTCGCCGGCGTGCGCGTCACCAGATTGACGCAATTGAGGACTGCGCCGGTCTTGACAAAGGTTGCGATGATACGGATCGCCTCTTCCGCAATGGCTTCCTGCGCCTGCCCGGTAGATGCGCCGATGTGATGCGTGCCATAGAAATTCGGCAGGTCGAGAATCGGGTCGACAAAATCAGCGGTCGCGTCGGCTGGCTCGGGATCGAAAACATCCAAACCGGCGCGCAGCTTCTTCGCTTCGATCGCGGCCCGCAGCGCGGCCTGGTCAACGACTTCGCCGCGCGCGGTGTTGATGAGGATCGCGTTGGGTTTCATGAGCGCGAGGCGGGCGGCATTGACGAATTTGCGCGTCTCGGGCTTCAGCGCGAGGTGCAATGTCACGATGTCGGCGCGACGGAAAACGTCGTCCACGCTGCCGCAGCATTCAACGCCTAATTCCTCCGCTTTCCCGGGCGTCAACGTTCGCGACCAGGCGATCACGCGCAACCCGAATGCCTGCGCCCGGGTGATAACTTCGCGGCCAATTCGACCAACACCGATCACGCCGAGCGTCTTGTCGTAAATGCCGTCGGCTTTGGAAAACTCCTTTTTGTTCCACTTGTGGGCGCGCAGAGCCGCGGTGTTGTCGGCGATCCGGCGGTCGATTGCGAGCAGCAGGGCGAAAACGAGTTCGGCAACGGCGATTGAGTTCTTGCCGGGGCAGTTGCTGACATAGATGCCGCGGGCGCTGGCTGCCTTGACGTCAATCGTGTTGACGCCCGCGCCGGCTCGCAAGACGAGCAAAAGCTGTTCCGAAGCTCTGAGCGTGTCGGCCGTGACCTGCTTGCTGCGGACGACGAGAATGCGGTACGGGGCGATAAGCTTGGGCAATTCGTCGGCCTTGACGACGGGGTTGTAAGTGACTTCGCAACCGACTTTATTAAGCCGGTCGAGATGAGCTTCCGAGAATTTATCGGCAATGAGTATTTTCATATCTGGTCTCCTAAAGTTCGTTTGGTTCGTTTGTTATGTTGGACACACGCAAAAGCCTTCCTGATCCAGGCGTTCATGGACGATTCGGATGTGATCGGCATCGCGGGTTTCGACAATGCAATGCACGTTTACCGTGGTGATATCATCACTGGCGAACGCACGATCATGCGAAATCTCGATGATGCTGGCGCCGGCTTCGGCAATTAGGCCTGCAAAACGCGCGAGCCCGCCTGGACGATCGCTGATCGTGGCCCTGAACTGGTAGAGTCGCCCGTCGGAAGCGAGCCCGCGCTCCAGCACCCGTCCCAAAATTGGTGTGTCGATGTTACCGCCGCACAACGGCAGCGCGACGTTCTTCCCTTTCAATTCCGGGACCAGACCGGCGAGACAGGCGGCAAGCGGCGCCGCACCCGCGCCTTCGACGACCGCCTTCTCCAATTCCAGCAACCGCAAAATGGCCAGCGCAATTGCGTGTTCGCCGACGAGCACGGTTCGGCCCACTCGACTGCGGGCGATGCGGAATGCGTTTTCGCCGACCTGCGGCACGCTCAAGCCGTCCGCAAGTGTGGGTTTGACTTCAACTTTTACCGGTCGGCCCGCCTGCATCGCCGCTGTGAAGCTCGCAGCGCGCTCGGGTTCGACGCCAATGATTTGCACTCGTGGCTTGAGCGTTTTCAATGCGAGCGCCACGCCGGCAATCAAGCCGCCTCCGCCAATTGGAACGATCACCGCGTCCACATCGGGAACTTGCTCCGCGATTTCAAGTCCCAACGTCCCCTGTCCCGCGATGATCGCCGGATCGTCGAAGCCGTTGATGTAGGTGAGTTGTTTCTCCGCTGCGATTTCGTCGGCGCGTGCCCGTGCCTCACTGATGTCTGTGCCCTGCAGCACCACGGTCGCACCCAGGCGACGGCAATTCATCACTTTCATCAGCGGAGCAAAGCGGGGCATCACGACCGTAACCGGAATGCCGAGCAACTGGCCGTGATAAGACAGGCCGAGGGCATGATTCCCCGCGGACGCGGCGATCACGCCGCGTTTTTTCTGTTTCGATGGGAGCATCAGGAGCGCGTTGCGGGCGCCGCGTTCCTTGAAACTGCCGGTGCGTTGCAGGTATTCCAGTTTGCAGAAAATCTTCAGTCCCGTTGCCTCCGACAACGGAATGGAACGCGGGCAGGGCGATTGAATGACGTGGCCGGCGATCCGTTTCGCCGCCTCCTGGATGTCGTGAAAAGTGACCGGCATGCCAACCACTAATCATCCGGGAAGCGTCCTGTCAATCACAGAGCCGCAACCAAACACTCCCTCTCCTCCATGCCATGGAGGAGAGGGCCGGGGAGAGGAGGCGCGTTTGCGGCATGAAGCTGGAATGCCCCTCTCCTCGATCCTCTCCCCACTCCTCCGTCGCGGGGAGAGGAAGGAAAAAAAACATGCGCGACGGAAAATCTTCGCGGCTTGTGACGATTCTGACGGATAGCACTGCAACGCGGCAGGCGATTTGCCGGTCGGGAAGGCGGAACCCGTTCTTGCTGCAACCCAAACGGCGGTTGAAAGAGCGAATCGGGCTGAGGCACGGCAACCTGCCCGTTGCTGACAAGAAAAGTGAAGCAAAGGGCAATAAGTGTGTGGGTGGGATGTGCTTGCGATGTCACGATTAAATGGTTAATCAGCACCGGGGCTATGATGAAAACGAATGACGGCTCACTCACCGACGCCCAATTTCAGGCGGAACTGGACCGGTGTATTTACTGCGAGGAAAAGCCCTGTCAGAAAGCCTGCCCGGCCCACTGCTCGCCTGCGGATTTCATCATGGCGGCGCGGGTTGGGGAAAAATCAGACTTGCGGCGTTCGGCCGCGATGATCATGGGCTCGAACCCGCTCGGCTGGGTGTGCGGCGTGGTCTGTCCGGATTATTTCTGCATGAAGGCATGCTCGCGGCGGACTTTCGACCGGCCGATTGAGATTCCCGCTGTTCAAGCAACCGTCATCAATAAGGCCAACGCAGTCGGGATGGCGAAATTCCGGCGCGCACCGTCGAATGGAAAAACCGTTGCCATCATCGGCGCCGGACCGGCGGGATTGGGCGCGGCGAGCGTGCTCTTGCAAGACGGCTACAAGGTTGCGATTTACGAACAGCAAAAGCGGCCCGGTGGAGCGATGAATCTGATTCCGGACTTCCGGCTGAACAAGCGGGTGGTTCGCGCGGACATCGCATTTCTCCAAAGCCTAGGCGACGTCGAATTCAAGCACGGCGTGATGGTCGTTCCAAATGAAAATGGTAGGGCCGACCTGCCGGTCGGC
>DLMG01000148.1:17341-21296 GCA_002479245.1 Verrucomicrobia subdivision 3 bacterium UBA7542
CGGCCCTACCAAGAATATGATCACACTGGAGAGTCTCCGTGAAAGTTTCGATGCCGTCATCGTATGCGCCGGCCTGGCTGAACCAATCAAGTTGAACATTCCCGGCGGGGAGCTCGCGCTGTCGTGGCAGACGTTTCTGGAAAAACAAAAGAAGCTCAAACTCAAAGGCAAAAAGGTCGCCGTCCTAGGTGGCGGTGCGGTGGCGGCGGATTGCGCGACCACGGCCAAACGCCTCGGCGCTGCCTCCGTCGAATTGATATATCGCCGCAGGGAGCAGGACATGCCGCTGACGCAGTATGAGCGCGACATGCTGCTTGAACACGGCGTTGGGATCACCAGTTGCTCCAGGCCGCTGGCCGTCGTTCACCAAGGCAAACGTGTTATCGGCCTTCGCCTTGCACGCATGATGCTGCCACCGGGCAAAAAGTCGCGGCCGGAGAATTTCGTCGTCAGCAAAAAGGAATCGCCGGTCTTCCGGGAATTCGACCTCGTGATTCCCGCCATCGGCAGCCGTCCCAAACTGGCGGTCACGAAAGCCAGGGGAATTTTTTACGCCGGCGACATGGTGCTCGGCGCGGGAACTGTGGTGGAGTCCGTCGCCAGTGGCAAGAATGCCGCCGCCGAAGCCGATGCATTCATTCACGGCAAAGTGCGACCGAGGTTTAAGAATCGCGCGAAAAGCCGCGTCGTTCTGGCCGGCGTGCCGTTGCGTCCGGTGCCGCTCGACGCGGATTTTTTTGGCCGCAGGATTCTTTCGCCCTTCCTGCTCTCCGCCGCGCCACACTCGGACGGTTATGAGCAGATGCGCAAGGCCTACGAGCGCGGCTGGTCCGGCGGCGTGATGAAGACAGCGTTCGACAACGTGCCGATCCACATTCCCGCCGGCTACATGTTCGCGCTCACGCGCTCGACCTACGGCAATTGCGACAACGTTTCCGGCCATCCGCTCGACCGCGTCTGCCGCGAAGTTGAAAAGCTCGTCAAGAAATTCCCTGATCGCCTGACGCTCGCCTCGACCGGCGGCCCGGTCACCGGCAGGGACGAGGCGGACAAGGTGGTCTGGCAATCCAACACTCGCAAGCTGCAAAACGCCGGCGCGATGGGCGTCGAATACAGCCTTTCCTGCCCGCAAGGCGGCGACGGCACTCACGGCGACGTCGTCTCGCAAAACGCGGCGCTGACCGCAAAGATCATTGATTGGGTCATGGAAACGAGCGACAGCGACAACCCGAAGCTGTTCAAGCTCACTGCCGCCGTCACCGCGATTCAGCCGATCATCAAGGCGATTCAGGAGGTCTTCGCGCGTCACCCGGGCAAGAAAGCCGGCGTCACGCTCGCCAACAGCTTTCCGTCCCTCGCGTTTCGCAAAGTGGAAAATCGTCGCTGGGAAGAAGGTGTCGTTATTGGCATGTCGGGTGAAGGCGTTCTGCCAATCAGCAATCTCACGCTCGCGAAGGTGTCCAGCACGGGCATCGCCGTCTCCGGCAACGGCGGCGCGATGACCTACCGTGACGCTGCAAACTTCCTGGCGCTCGGCGCACAAACCGTCCAGTTCTGCACCGCGGTGATGAAGCATGGCCTCGGCTACGTGGACGAACTTCACTCCGGTCTCAGCTATCTGATGGAGGAGCGCGGCTTCCGCTCGGTGAAGGAACTCATTGGCTCGGCGCTGCCGGATCCGATCACTGGCTTTATGGAGCTGTCGCCGGTTAAGAAAGTTTCCGACGTTCATGCTGAGCTATGCCAGCATTGCGGTAACTGCGCGCGTTGTCCTTACCTTGCCATCGAGCTTGACTCGAAGAACGTGCCGGTTACAGATCCGGCACGCTGTATCGGCTGCTCAATCTGCGTCCAGAAGTGCTTCTCCGGCGCGTTGTACATGCGGAAGCGGACCAGACAAGAATTTGCAATACTTAACGAGGCCTAACATGACGCTTCTTATCAAGAACGGCACCATCATCACGCTCGGCGAAAACAACCGGGTGCTCTATGACCACAGCGTACTGTGCGATGGCGAGTTGATCAAAGCGATCGCTCCGTCAAAAACATTTGACGGCTCGTACGACAAGATAATCGATGCAGAGGGCAAGGTTGTGATGCCCGGATTCATCAACGTGCACATGCACTTTTACTCGACGATGGCGCGCGGGTTTGGCAAGGTCGCTCCGTCGAAGGATTTCAACGAAGTCCTCCAGAATCTCTGGTGGAAGCTGGACAAGAAGCTGACGCTGGAGGATTCCTACTATAGTGCCCTGATTCCCCTCATCGACGCCGTCAGGCATGGCACCACAACGTTCATCGATCACCATGCCAGCCCGTTTGCGGTGCGCGGGTCGTTGGGAAGAATTGCTGATGCCGTCAGAGAGGTCGGGCTTCGCGCTTCGTTATGCTACGAAGTATCTGACCGGGACGGCCAGGTGATCGCGGACGATGGGTTGAAGGAAAACGCTGACTTCATCGCTCAGTGCAAGAAAGATGGAGACAATCAGATCAACGGGTTGTTTGGCCTCCACGCGTCGTTCACCATAGGCGACAGAACGATGGAAAAAGCCGCCGCTCTTGGGAAAGAACTCGGCGTAGGGTTTCACGTCCACGCGGCGGAAGCGAAATCTGACCAGGAGCATTGCAAGAAACAGCACAAGCTGCGTGTGATCGAGCGATTCAACAAGTTCGGGATTCTTGGTCCGAAGACCATCACTGCGCACTGCGTTCACGTGAACGAGCACGAGATGGAACTGCTTGCGGAAACGGACACGGTGGTTGCGCACAACCCGCAGTCCAACATGAACAACGCCGTCGGTGTCGCCGATCTCATTTCGCTGAAAAAGCACGGCGTTCTTGTCGGCCTCGGCACGGACGCCATGACGACCAACATGCTGGAAGAACTGCGCGTGGCACTTTGGGCGCAGCATTTGTCACAGGCGAATCCCTCCGTCGGATTTTCGGAGGTCGTTGAGGCGTTGTTCGTCAACAATCCCAGGATCGCCACGAGGATTTTCGGTCTTGGTCTGGGCGAACTCCGCGAGGGCGGCGCGGCTGACGTGGTGATCATGGACTACGATCCGCCCACGCCGTTAATGTCCGGCAATTGTCTCGGTCACCTGGTGTTTGGAATTTCGCAGAGCGTGGTGGATACCACCGTCGTTGGCGGGAGAGTCCTGATGGAGAACCGGCAATTCAAGCTGGACATCGACGAACCGCGGGTCAATGCTCGAGCGCGAGAACTGGCCGCGGAATTGTGGAAGAGATTATGAGATCGGACGGCAACGGTGTATCGGGCAATCCAGAAACGGGCCGAGGAATATGACGGCAAGACGGTGCGGTTTCTCGCCGACCTTGTGCAGACTCCATCTTTTTCGATGAACAAAAGCACGGTCGCGTCCCACACCGCGTTCGTAGCGTGATTGAAAGGCAAGGTCTAAATGGTCGAATTCGTTTACCAATGCAGCAACTGCGGGAAGCGCTATCAGCGGGATGAGGTGCGATACCTCTGCCCGGACTGCGCGAAGCAATATCGTCCGGGGATCCCGCTCGTGGGAGTGTTGTCAGCCCGGTTTGATTACGGCGCCATACGGAAAAAGTTCAAGAAGGCGAATCCGGATTGGGACCTCTTTTCGGCGGTGGAAAAGAAGCATTACCCGGCTTATCCGGTCGGCGGCACACCCTTCCACCAAGTGGCGGCTCTCGGCAGGGAACTGCGCTGCGAAAATCTCTGGGTAAAAAATGACGGGCTGAATCCCAGCGGGTCATTGAAGGATCGGGCTTCGTTCCTGGTGGTGGCCGAGGCCGCCCGGCTTGGTGAAAAGTGTGTCGTGACGGCTTCCACCGGCAATGCGGCGAGCGCGCTGGCCGCCGTCTGCGCCGCCGCGGGCCGGCAGGCCATCATCCTAGTCCCGGAAACTGCGCCGAAAGCCAAACTCGCGCAGATGCTCCTTTACGGGGCGCGGGTCATACC
>DLMG01000403.1 GCA_002479245.1 Verrucomicrobia subdivision 3 bacterium UBA7542
GCGGAGATGGCGCCGCGGTTGAACCCGCAACGCAAAGCCGGGCAACTCCACTTCGGCGGCGGTTCGCCGACTTTTTTACAGCCCGACGAAATCCGCCGGCTCGGCGAAATCATCCACCAACACTTCACATTTTCGCCGGACATCGAAGCCAGTGTGGAAGTGGACCCGCGCCGGCTCACGCGCGATCACATGGTCGCGTTGCGCGAGATCGGTTTCAACCGCGCCTCGATGGGCGTGCAGGATTTCAACCCAAAAGTCCAGGAGGCCGTCCATCGCATCCAGCCACGCGAAATGACGCAGCAGGCGATGGATTGGATGCGCGAGCTGGGTTACGGCTCGATCAATCTCGACCTCATCTACGGCCTGCCGCACCAGACGCCGGAGTTGTTCAACGAGACGCTCGATATCGTGCTGGAAATGAAGCCTGACCGGCTGGCGGTTTTCAGCTACGCGCACGTGCCGTGGGTCAAGCCCGCCCAAAAAATCTTGGAGCAGCAACAGCATCTCCCCGCCGCCGGGACCAAGTTGCAGGTGCTCAAGCTGGTCATTGAAAAACTCACCGCCAACAACCAATACGTCTATATCGGCATGGACCATTTCGCGAAGCCAGACGACGAGCTGGCCGTGGCCCAGCGCAACAAGCAGCTTCAGCGTAATTTCCAGGGCTACAGCACGCGGGCCGGCTCGGACATTTACGCGTTCGGCATGTCGAGCATCTCGCAGATTCCGGAAGCCTACTGGCAGAACGAAAAGGAACTCCCGAAATGGCAGGAAGCCGTGGACGCCAGCCGGGTGCCGTTGCAGCGCGCGTATTTCCTGACCGACGAGGACAAAATCCGCCGCGAAACCATCATGCGCGTGATGTGCGACCTCTCGCTCGATTATGCCGCGATGTCGCAAAAGCTCGGCCTCAACTTCGCGGAACACTTTGCGCCGGAACTCGCGTCGCTCGCGCCGTTTGAAGCCGACGGCTTGGTGCGCCGCACGCCGGCCGGCTTGGAGGTGACCGACACCGGCCGTCTGTTCATCCGCAACATCGCGATGTGCTTCGACAACACCCTCGCCCCGGTGGGCGAGCGGAAACATTCGAGGACGATTTGAGCGGCTGTGGGCGAGGCGCAAGCGAGCGCGCCCACGAGGAGAAAATCTGGCGCAATCGGAAAGTTCTCGGTAAAATTGCACCATGAAAGACGCCCTTCTGGACATTCGAGCGAAACTTGACGAAAAAGCCTACAAGAACGAGGAGCACGTCCGGCTGAACTTGGTTCTTCGAATTCTTGGCGAACTTGGTTGGTGCATCTGGAATCCGAAGGAAGTAAATGCGGAGTTCGTTGTTGCTCCTGGCGAAGACAAGACAAAGGTTGATTTGGCCATTTTTTTGACCAGCTACACGCCGGTCGTCTTCATGGAGATTAAGGCTGTCGGCCAATTGAGCAGCAAGCTTGCAGAAATCGAGAAGCAGTTGCGTGACTACAACCGGAACCTCACTGCTTTGTTTTCGATAATCACCGACGGTCAAGAGTGGCGTTTCTATTTCTCGCAAGCTGGCGGTGAATTCTCGCACAAGTGCTTCAAGGTTGTTCACCTGCTTCGCGATGAAATTGAAGACATAGAAAAGAACTTTCGCAGCTTCCTGAGTAAAGCCGAGATTGCGTCCGGCAACGCACATCGAGAAGCCGAAGGATATTTGCAACTCTCGCAAAAGCAGCGCGTGATTGAAGACTGCTTGCCACTCGCACGCCGCCTGATTCAAGAGCCGCCCTACCCGTCGTTGCCAGAAGTCTTGGTTCGCCTTGTGAAGGAACGGGGTTTCACTCTGTCCACTGAAGAAGCCCTAACGCACATCCAAGGAGCAATTGAGAAGAATGATTCAAGTGCCGCTGCTGAAAAGACCGTCAGACAAACAAGCCAACCAATTCACGTTCCGGAACGAAGTGGTCAACTTAGACAGATAAACCCTGACGACCCCGGCGACTTGCGCTTCACCAGAGCTTTAGAGGGACAACTTGGAGAATCAAGAGGGACGACTTGGCGAGAACTTCTGGAGGCCGGCATTCGGCAGACGTTGAAGCAAGGTTCGTCACTTGCCGATATGCGCGCAGAACTGACCTTGAACATTGTGGAGGGTGATAAAACCGATAGCGGTTTTTCTCCAGTCTCAGGGACGAGTGTTTCGTTGCAGGGCGTGGACGCGGGGAAAGCTGTCAGAAACCTTGTCGCCATGGCTCGCCGCAATCGGTGGGAGCTCTACGTTCGGGTGCGGTGGGGCACGGATTCAAAATTCGCCGGCCAAGAAGGGGTTTTGCACATTCTCCCGTCTGCTTGATCGGCAATGCAGTCGGATGACTGCGGCGTTTGACGTTGCGCTGGGGTTGGATAGACTTGGGTTGCCATGAAACAAAGCGACCAGCAGGCCGATGAAGCCTTTCGTGAACAGTGCCGCCGGCAGATGGAGCGCTCGCTGGAAGAACGCATTAAATAGGGCTTTTATCGTGTTTACAAACCCGTGCTCGACGATGCTCCTTGGCGCTCATTCAACTCAACAGCAGAATATCGCGCCTGGTGCGAAGCAAACTTGCCGGAGTATCTGGGCTTCAATCGCGTTTCAGCTTTGGGAATTTGATTTTGGATGAAACCCGTCGCTTTCCTGCACTTCCGGCGACAGGGCGCGGTAACTTTGCCAGAAATTACCCGTGGTTGATGATTTCATCGAGCGGTTTCACGCGACCGGCGGCTATGTCGGCCCTGGCCTTTTCCCAAAGCGGATCAAGCCGCCCGGCGGCGATGTCCTCGTCCATTTCCTTGTCCCACTTCGCGTCGAGGTAATCGCGCAACCAGCCCGCGACGCTCCAGGCATCCTTGACCGGCAAGGTGCTGATGGCGGATTCGATTTCGGCGACCGTGCTCACGTAAATTAAATTACGACAAAGACATGGAAGCGCAAGTGTTCTCGACAATGCGGATGCGTGGTTTAAGTTTTCCAAAATTGAATGAAATCCGTCGCCATCATCGGGGCCGGCATCACGGGGTTGACCGCGGCGTTTTATCTGAAACGCAAGGGCATTCCGGTCACGGTTTATGAAGCCAGCGGGCGCGTCGGCGGCGTGATTCAGTCGCTGCGGCAGGGCGGCTGGCTCGCCGAGTTCGGGCCGAACACGCTGCTCGAAACGTCACCGAAGATTGGCCAACTCGTCCGCGACGCCGGTTTGCAGTCGCGACGGCTGGATCCGGACCCGAAGGCCGAGGCGCGTTACGTTGTCCGTTACCAGCGTCCCATCGCCATGCCCGGTTCGCCGCTCGGTTTTTTCACGACGAAACTTTTCACCGCCGGGGCTAAGCTCGCAGTCCTGCGCGAACCGTTCATGCCGCGCCGCCACGATGGTGTCGAGGAAAGCATCGCGCAATTCGTCGTGCGCCGGCTGAACCAGGAATTCCTCGACCACGCGATTGACGCGCTCGTGGCCGGAATTTACGCGGGCGATCCACACCAGCTTTCCTTGACGCACGCTTTTCCGAAGCTCAAGGCGTTGGAGGACAATTACGGCTCGCTGATCAAAGGCCAGATTTTCGGTGCGCGTGCGCGAAAGCGGAGCGGTGAAGTGGCCAAGGATCGCGCGCCAAAATTTTCCTTCGACGAAGGGTTGCAGGTCCTGCCGGATACGCTGGCGGCGCGACTTGGCGACGCGGTGAAACTGAACACCACGGTTACAAAGCTGATGCAGACCGCTGACGGTTGGGCACTCACACTTTCGGAGGGGCGAATTCCACGAGTCCCACTCACTGCGGATGAAATTGGGGACTCGCAGAGCTCATCCCTCCGAAATGAAACTCAAGCGGAGCACAGCGCGGTGATTTATTGCGGCACGGCGTTCCGGCTGGCGGAATTAAAGGTGGAATTGTCTGCGGGTGTTGGTAGGGCGGGCAGTCCTCTGCCCGCCGTTCGTCCAAACGCCAATGACGGCGCGCACGGAGTGACGCGCCCTACCAGTGAAATGGACCTCTATGCCTTTTCCGAAATTCGTTATCCGCCGGTGGCCAGCGTGGTTTTGGGGTTCCGGTGCGAAGACGTGGCGCATCCCTGCGAAGGCTTCGGCATGTTGATTCCCAAGATCGAAGGTTTCAAAATTCTCGGCACGATTTT
>DLMG01000398.1:0-1293 GCA_002479245.1 Verrucomicrobia subdivision 3 bacterium UBA7542
TGAGGTCGCCGGCCACGTCCACGTCGTTGACCGTGATCAGGCCGGCCTCGCTGACGTGAAATTCGCGGCGGACGGCCTCGCCGATTTCGCGCTTCAAAAGTTCGCGCACTCGCTGGAGTCGAAGGGATGGCATGGGGAATTGGAGTGTTGGAGTACTGGAGTGCTGGAGTGTTGAGCTGGGGCGTTCTCCCCATCACTCCATTACTCCATCGCTCCGTTTGTGTTTCATAGTTTTGCCGCGACTTTTTCAGTCGTGTAACATTCGATGGTATCACCAACCTGGAATTCGCTGTAGCCCTCGACGCGGATGCCGCATTCCATGCCCGCGCGGACTTCGTTGACCTCGTCCTGAAACCGGCGCAGCGATTGGATGATGCCTTCGTAAATGACGTCCTTGCGGCGGCGCACACGCATTTTGCCTTTGACGATGCGGCCATTTGCGACCATGCAGCCGGCGACCGGCACGCCTTTGGACAATTCAAAAATCTGCCGCACTTCCGCCGAGCCAATGACGCTTTCCTTGACATCCGGTTCCAGCAATCCAGCCATCGCCTCCTTCACCTGATCAATCAACTCGTAAATAATCGCATACAGCTTGATTTGCACGCCTTCATGTTTCGCCTTTTCGGCGGCGGTGCTGTCCAACCGCGCGTGAAAACCGAGAATGACGGCGTCGGACGCGGACGCCAAAGCCACGTCGTTTTCGGTGATTGTGCCGACGTCGCTGTGAAGAATTTCGAGTGTAACCTTGTCGGACTCGATTTTCTTGAGCGCCTCGACGATGGCCTCGACCGAGCCTTGCGTGTCGGCTTTGACGACGATCTTGAGCGCCTTGCTCTGCGCTGCCGCCAGCGAAGCGAACAAATTTTCAAGCGTGACCTTCGAGCGATTCTCCAAATCCTGCGCTTTGGTTATGTTGGCGCGCTGTTCGGCCAGTTCCCGCGCGGCCTTTTCGTCCTCCACCACGCTGAATTCCAGGCCCGCGTCCGGCACGCCGTTCAAACCAAGGACTCTCACCGCAACCGACGGCCCGGCTTCCTTGAGCCGCTGGCCCTCTTCGCTGATCAGCGCGCGGACGCGTCCGTAAAACTCACCGCACAGGATGATGTCGCTGACGCGCAACGTGCCTTTGCGAACGAGCACCGTCGCCGTCGGACCCCCCGGCTCAACGCCGGATTCAATGACGTTGCCCTTGGCGCGGCGGTCGGGGTTCGCCTTGAGTTCGAGCAGCTCGGCCTGGAGCAAAATCATTTCCAGCAGTTTGTCCACGCCCTGCTTGGTGAGCGCGGAAAC
>DLMG01000398.1:1415-2990 GCA_002479245.1 Verrucomicrobia subdivision 3 bacterium UBA7542
CATCGGGTTCGCGTTGGGATGGTCCATTTTGTTGACCGCGACCAGAATCGGGACTTTGGCGGCCTTCGCGTGGCTCAGCGCTTCGAGCGTTTGCGGCATGACGCCATCGTTCGCGGCGACGACGAGCACGACGATATCCGTGACGTTCGCGCCGCGCGCGCGCATGGAACTGAACGCCGCGTGGCCGGGCGTGTCGAGAAAGGTGATTTGCGCCAGTTCGTTTTGACGTTCCGGGCGCGGCACGGTAATCGTGTAGGCGCCGATGTGTTGCGTGATGCCGCCGGCTTCACCCCCAGCGACGTCCGACTTGCGAATCACATCGAGCAACGTTGTTTTGCCGTGGTCAACGTGACCCATGATGGTCACGACCGGCGCGCGCGGTTTGAGCTGTTCCAGTTTGTCCTCGACGTCGAGTTCAACTTTTTTGATCGGCGCGTGAACCACCCCGCCGCCGCGCTCGCGTTTTTCCACTTCAAACCGGAAACCGTATTTCGCGCAGAGCTGCTGGGCGATTTTTTCATCAATCGCCTGATTCACGTTGGCAAAAACGCCCAATTCCATCAAATCGGCGATGATTTTGAACGGCTTCTGCTTGAGTTGCGTGGCGAGTTCGCGCACGACAATCGGTGGTTTGATGATGATGACTTCGCCGGTCGTAGGCGCGATAAATTTGGGCGGCGGCGCGGCGGCGGCAGGCTTCGCCGGTTCGCGGGCGGGCGGCGCGGTTTGACGGCCGCCGGACGAACGGAAGCCCTGCCGGGAGCCCGGTCTTCCGGAAACCCCGGGCCGCGATGGTGGAGTTTTGGCCGGGGCGGTTTTGTCGCCGCGCGGCGGGCGTGTCGGCAATTGAATAAACCCGACTTTTTCGCCAATCTTCGGTCCAGCCGGTTTGGGCGGTGGCGGTGGCGGTTTGGGTGCTTCAACGACCGGCGGCGGAGTTAATTCAAGTTTCGGCGGTTCTTCTTTGACTTCGGGTTTGGGCGGTTCCGGCGGCGGCGCGGTGATGAAAACAACCTTTTCCTCTATGGGAGCGGGCTTGGGCGTCTCGACCACCGGCGGTGCCGCAAATTTGGCGGCGAGTTCGGGGTGATCCTCGAGCAGGTGATTTTCGAGATCCTCGGCGGTGATTTTATCGAGTGAGCTGGACGGGACTCTGGCGGCGGCAATGCCCAGCGACTTGGCTTTGGCGATAATTTCCTTGTTCTGCAAGCCAAGTTTCTTCGAGATGTCGTAAATCCGAACGGGCATAAATTTTTATCTTCGCTAAACCGCACCGGTCACCGTGCCGGTCAAAAAATTTTCCGGCGGCATTCATCAGGCCACCGCGGTAGCAGGATCATTTCCGCCAAGCTGAATCTTCCGGCTTTCGGCTTCGGCACGCGCGGCTTTCAAAATTTCCGCCGCCTTTTCGCCGATTTGCGGAATGCTGCTCAAATCACTTTCGTCTGCGGACAGCAAATCCTCGATCCGTGTCAAACCGGCATGCACCAGCGCATCGGCCTGTTCGCGTGAAACACCCGGAATGGCGGCGAGTAATTCAACCGCATCGGCGACCTTTTCCTCAAAGCCCTTGGT
>DLMG01000398.1:3102-3638 GCA_002479245.1 Verrucomicrobia subdivision 3 bacterium UBA7542
TCCCAGCCGGTCAGCTTGGCCGTCAGGCGCGCGTTCTGGCCGCGCTTGCCGATGGCGAGCGAAAGCTGGTCTTCCGCCACCAAAATTTTCACCCGCTTGCGCGCTTCATCAATTTCAAAGCCCTTGAGCTTCGCGGGCGACAGCGCGTTGGTGACGAACGTCCGGACGTCCGATGACCACGGGATGACGTCCACCTTTTCGTTGTTCAGTTCGCGGACGATGTTTTTCACGCGCTGGCCGCGCATGCCCACGCACGCACCGACGGGGTCCACTTTGTGGTCGCGCGAATAAACGGCCATCTTCGTGCGGAAACCCGGTTCGCGCGCCACGCCCTTGATCTCAATCGTGCCGTCGTTGATTTCCGAAACTTCAAGTTGAAACAGTTTGATGACAAACCGCGGGTCGGCGCGGGACAAAATAATTTCCGGCCCGTGCGGGCCTTCTTCAACGGCCTTGACGTAGCAACGGATGCGTTCGCCGACCTGATATTCCTCGGTGGGCACGCGTTCGCGGTTCGGCAGCAGCGCCTCGTATTT
>DLMG01000032.1 GCA_002479245.1 Verrucomicrobia subdivision 3 bacterium UBA7542
CGACGGCATCGTTCCGGCTTAGAAGCCCAAGCGTCAGCAGCACGACGCTTTCCGTGCCGAGCAGGAGTGCAAGTTTCAGCCCGGCGAATTTTGTAATCAGCCCGACCGTCGCGAGCAGCAGGCCTTGCGTGAGATAAGAGTTTTTGGTGAGCGGTTCCGCGGCCAGGGTCCAGCGCGCCAGTGCCGCCAGTCCGAGGAGCACGACACCGTAACCGAGCGAGAATTTCCAGAAGCCGCCGTGATGCACCTGCAGCATCGTCAGCAGGAACATCGTGAAGAACGCGCCATTGTTCAGCGTGAGAAAGCCCGCGCGATTTGGGCCGGCAAATTTTTCGTGCTTCGACAGGAAAACCGCCGCCGTGAACGAGAGCCAGTAGCTCATCAGAAAGACCGCGCCCGTCCACAACCCTTCTTCCGGCGAAGCCCAGTGCCAGGAACTGCCATCAAAGAAACGCCAGAAACCATACGCGGCGTAAGTGGCCACGAGGCTGGCCAGCGAAAGCACCGCCCAGCGATTGCGCACGAGGAAGAACACTGCGGCGAGCGTCAGCACGAGATTGGAGTAAAGCGTGAACGAGCCGACGCGTGTGATGACAGACGTGTAGTAAGCCAGCCCGACGGCAAACAAGGCGAGCACCTCGGATTTTTTACGATCCGCAATCCAGGTCATGAAGCCCGCCCAGGCCAGCAACAATGCGCCATCCAGCAACGCACTGTTGATGATGCACAACTGTTGGATGTGATGCGCGGCGTAAGTTGTGAAATACACCGCCGCCAATCCGCCGGCGAAGAGCACCTGCGCATAATTCTTCAAGGATTCCTTCGCCGTCTTGCGCTGCCACCAGGCGCCGAACCCGAGTAAAACCGCACTGGCGGCGTAGAGCAGCAAAACCTTTCCCGTCGGGCCGAGCAGGCCGATAAAATTTTCGTAAGCGTAGTTCCCGAAAAAGACGAGGCCGGTCAACAACATTACTATCCCGATGCGCACGAGCCAATAAGTGCCAAGGCGCATTTCGAAGGAGGATTTCGGCGGTGGCGAAGCCGGCACAACTCTGGCGACACGGCGCGGCGGCCCCGGCGGCGGCTCAACGGCTGTGGACAGACGTGTTGAGCAGTTGCAATGCGGACAAAGAACCGTGTCGCCCAACGCACTGGCAGGGAATTCAATGTGCCCACCACAAAACGCGCACAAACATTTCAAGAACTTCGCTTGGACGGGTTCCACATGCAGCTTCAGGGGCGGGGGCGTTGGTGGCGCCGGACTTTGCAGTGCGACCGGCGCAGGCGCAGGGGCAATTGGAAGGGCAGCGGGTTGCGACACAGGCGGAGTGCCAGGCGGAATCGACGACTGGATCGATTGCGGTATTGGAATCTGGCGCGGCACTTCAGCGGGCGCGGCACTTCGCGCAATCTCCGGTTGTGAAGCGTCGGGAAGTTTGACGACGATTCGCGGCGGCAGAGGCGTTGCGGGTGTCGTTGACGGCCCCTTGTCCTGCTTGGTTTCCAGAAGTTTCAGTCGCCCGGCCAGCTCCGACAGTTCCTGCTGCAATTCAGAATGCCGCTGCTTGAGCCACTCCAAGTCCCAACGTTCTTGATCGTTCATAAATGGTTTCGACCATTATGCCGTTGTTTTTGACGCGAAAAGATGCCTCGGGTTAAAGGGGCGACGGCCAAATCCGGTCTGGTGAGTGTTTGCATAGGCTCGCATTCAAAATGCAGCACCAGCCAAAATTCAGCGCAGGCTACGGACAATAATGCCGACAGGCCAGCCCAAAAGACGAATCCGCCAGGAAATCAGGAAACGCGCGGGCACGCTGATTGGTTCTCATGCGCGCAAGTTAGCGAAACTCTGCTTACAGCCGTCAATTGATAAATCTTTTGGGGATATTGATTGAACCGATGACCAATTGATTCAGCCCGGACGGATCTTTCACAGTTGAAGATTTCCATTTGCCGGCCCGCATTTCTGCGGCATGATGGAGTTGAATTATGGGCAAGCGACGCGAAGCGCGCGAACGCGCCGTGCAATTTTTGTTTCAGTACGATTTGAACCCGCCGGAAAATCTGGATCGGGAGCTCAATGAATTCTGGGACACGCAGCGCGCGGCGGCCATCGCCGGTGAAAAAGGCCCGGCGACGTGGGGCCAGCCGGTCGAACTGCCGCCGCCCACCGCAGGAGAGGTCGAAATGCGTCTGTTCGCCGATCCGCTGATTCGCGGCACCCTGGAACATCGTGACGCGATTGATGAGCACATCAAAAAGCACGCGAAAAATTGGGAGTTCCATCGCATCGCCGCGGTGGACCGCAATATCATGCGGCTGGCGATTTACGAAATGCTGTTCCGCGAGGACATCCCGCCCATCGTCAGCATCAACGAGGCCGTGGACATCGCCAAAAAATTTTCCACGCAGGACAGCGGCAAATTCGTCAACGGCATTCTCGACAAGGTGCGCAGCGAGTTGCTGCGACCGGCCAGGATCGTCAAATGAAATTTGCCGACCTTCATCTGCACACGCGTTTTTCCGACGGCACGTTTTCGCCGGAGGAATTGACCGGGCACGCCCGGCGGCTCGGCTTTGCGGCGCTGGCGTTGACGGACCACGATTCGGTCGAAGGCTGCGCGCCCATGGCGGCGGCCTGCGGCGCGGTGGGCATCGAGGCCATCACCGGCACGGAACTCACCGCCGAGTACAACGACACCGAGGTGCATCTGCTCGGTTATTTTTTGGACACGCAGAATCAAAAGCTGCTCACGGAAATCGCCAGGTTCCAGTCCGTCCGCCAGGACCGCATCCGCGAAATGGTGGCCAAGCTCAATCAATTGAAAGTGCCGCTCGAAGTGGAATCCGTCTTTGTGCTGGCCAACTGCAAATCGCCCGGCCGCCCGCACGTGGCGCGTGCGCTGGTGCAGGCCGGCCTGGTCAAAAATCTGGACGAGGCGTTCGCGCGTTTTCTCAAAAAAAACCGCCCGGCGTGGGTGCCCAAGGCCAAGATGTCCGCGCTGGAAGGCGTGGAATTGATCCATCAAGCCGGCGGCCTCGCCGTCATGGCGCATCCCGGTTTGAACCGCACCGACGAAATCATTCCCGCGCTCGTGGAGGCCGGGCTGGACGGCATTGAATGTTTTCACACGAAACATTCGACCGCGATGTCCGAACGCTACCTGGAAATCGCCGACCAGTTTCATCTGCTCGTGACCGGCGGCTCGGATTGCCACGGCTTCAGCAAGGGCAAGCCGCTCATCGGCACCGTCAAACTGCCCTACGAACACGTGGAAAAGCTCAAGTCGAAGGTCGGGAGTCGAAAGTCGAACGCTGGCGCGCCGGTCGGAAGTCATTGAGCAACTCAGTGCTTTTCGCCCCTCGCTGCAAATCTGCCGTCAAGCATGGACACAAACAAACACGAATCGTTGATGCAGCACGACGGTGTATGGAGCACCAGTCGCAGCCGTTCGCCTTGTCACCGGACTGCGACCGGGTCTGCGACCACAGCCGCGCTCCGGCATCTGTGTCCATTCGTGTCCATCCGCGGTTAAAATCTCATGGGACTCTTTTCAAAATTCAAAGCCGGCCTGCAAAAAACGCACAGCAAGCTGGCGCACGAAATCAAACGCATCGTCACGCGTTCGCCCAAGCTCGACGCGGCATCGCTTGAGGATCTCGAAGCCGCGCTCATCGCCGCCGACCTCGGCCTGGCCGTGACCGCGCAGATTGTCGCCGCCGTGAAACACGCCTACGAAACCCAGGGTGGCGCGGGCCTGGATGTCTTCAGCATTGCCCGGGTGGAAGTGGAAAAAAATCTGTTGGCCAACAAGACGGATTTGATCAAGGCCGCGCATGGCCCGACCGTGGTTTCCATTGTCGGCGTCAACGGCACCGGCAAAACCACCACGGCCGCCAAGCTTGCGCATTTGGTTCAAGCGCAAAAGAAAACCGCGTTGCTCGCCGCGTGCGACACCTTTCGCGCCGCCGCCATCGAACAAATCAAACTATGGGGGCAGCGGTTGAAGGTTGAGGTTGTCGCCGGCGCTTACGGCGCGGACGCGGCCTCCGTGGCCCACGACGCCGTCGCCGCTGCGCAGGCGCGCCAGGCCGATTACCTGTTCATTGACACCGCCGGACGGCTGCACACAAAGCATAATTTGATGCAGGAACTGCAAAAGCTGCATCGCGTCATCGGCAAACAACTGCCCGGCGCGCCGCACGAGGTTCTGTTGGTGCTCGACGCCACGACCGGCATGAACGCGCTGAACCAGGCGCGCGAGTTCAACAAGATTGTGCCGCTGACCGGGCTGGTGGTGACCAAGCTCGACGGCACCAGCAAGGGCGGCATGGTCGTGGCCATCCAGAAGGAACTTGGCCTGCCGATCAAATTCATCGGTCTCGGCGAGCAGGCGGACGACTTGCAGCCCTTCGACGCGAAGCAATTCGCGCAGGCGTTGTTCGAGGAATAAAACCAATTCCTTCAACGCAAAGACGCGAAGGCGCAAAGAATTTTAAACACGGATTAACACCGATGGACACGGATTTTGTTTTGCGCTCTTTACATTCCTTTGTGTCTCGCCCTCCGGCTCGCCCGGCGCGGCTACGGCACGACTTCGCCGAATCCGATTGCGGCGTAGCGGCGTCCCGGCAGAGCGCCGCACTTCCTTTCGCCGTTTTTTTCAAATGGCGGCTCTCTGCCGGGCAGCCGCTACGTTCCCCGGCCCAGGGTTTTTGAAGCTTGTCTCCGGCAGGGATGACGTGTAGAGGGTAAGTCGCATGAATCAATTCACGCGCCGGGTTTTGTTTTTCCTGTTTTTTTTGTCCGGGTTTTGCAGCCTCGCTTATCAGGTGATTTGGACCCGCATGGCTTTTGCCTCCTTCGGAATTATTACTCCGGTACTTTCCGTGGTGTTGTCGGTATTCATGCTGGGACTGGCCGTTGGCGCCTGGGCGGGCGGGCGATTCATTGCTTCACTGGTTGAGAAAACCGGGCTCTCGGCAGTCGTCTTTTACGCTGGCGCGGAATTATTGATTGGGCTGGGGGCGTTTGCGGTTCCCAAATTATTCGCCATGGGCGAGCACATTTTGCTGACCAGCGGCGAGACGGATTCCTTCCGTTATCTTTCCTTATCGGCATTGGTTCTGGCGTTTTCCATTCTGCCTTGGTGCCTGTTCATGGGGACGACCTTTCCCTTGATGATGGCTTACGTCCGGGAGCGGGATTGTAAAAACACGGCAAGTTTCAGTTTTCTCTACCTGGCCAACGTGCTGGGCGCGATGAGCGGCACACTTTTGACCGCCGTTGTCTTGGTGGAACTGTTGGGGTTTCGCCACACGCTTTGGGTGGCTGCCGCAGGCAATTTCACCATTGTCGCCATCGGTGGATGGCTGGGCTGGAAGCAACGAGGTTTTGTGGCCAATGCTTTGACGCAAGCGGAACCCTCAACCGGGTCAGGCAATCCGTCCTTGCCCGCCAATGCCCGCAGCCGGCTCATAAAATGGATTTTGTTTTCAACCGGTTTTGTGGCCATGGCGATGGAAGTGGTTTGGACCCGCGCGTTCACGCCGGTTTTGAAAACGCAGGTCTATTCCTTTGCTTTGATTGTTTTCACCTATTTGGGGGCCACTTTTTTCGGTTCATGGATATATCGCCGGGATCTTCGGAAGCATCGCCTCAGTTCCACGGGGGAATTGATTTCCGCGCTGGCGATCACAGCTCTTTTACCAGTGCTGGCCAACAATCCGCATTTTTTTGGGGCAGATTACTGGACCGCTTCGATTGATGTAAGCAGCGTAATCATTCTGTTGGGCAGTATCTGTCCGTTTTGCGCTTTGCTGGGTTATCTGACTCCGAGTCTGATTGACGAATACGCCGCCGGCGATCCGGCTGTTGCCGGGAAAGCTTATGCGGTCAATGTCCTCGGTTGCATTCTGGGGCCGCTGTTCGCCTGTTATGTTTTATTGCCTCAGTTGAGCGAACGTTACGCATTGATCCTGCTCGGCTTGCCGTTTTTCATCTTTTGGTTCTTTTTTTTCAAATCCCAACTCCAATGGCAGCGTTGGGGATTGGGACTGGCCATCGGAGTTGCTCTGGTTTGGTCTTCGTTATGCGCCGAAGATTTTGAAGGCATGCTGTTCAAAACCGAGAAGCACACAACTGTGCGGCGGGATTATACCGCCTCGGTGATTTCCTTTCGAGAAGGCTGGCGGCGGAGCCTTTTGGTCAATGGGATTGGCATGACCAAGCTGACCCCCATCACTAAATTCATGGTTCATTTGCCGCTGGTTTTTCATCAGGGAAAACCTGAATCAGCTCTGGTTATTTGTTTCGGCATGGGTACGACTTTTCGTTCAGCTTTGAGTTGGGATATTGACACAACGACGGTGGAACTGGTGCCGAGTGTGATGAAGGCTTTTGGATTTTATCACGCGGATGCGGCGCGTGTGCTCAATAATCCCAACGGACATATCGTCATCGATGATGGAAGACGCTATCTCAAGCGCACCGCAAAAAAATTCGATGTTATCGTGATTGACCCGCCGCCACCGGTGGAAGCGGCGGGTTCCAGCCTGCTCTATTCCACGGAATTTTACGCCTTGGTCAAACAGCATTTGAAACCTGATGGAATAGTTCAAATCTGGTTCCCCGGCGGAGAAGTGTTGACGGGACAGGCGGTAATTCGCTCCACCCAGGAATCATTTCCGTATGTGCGCGGCTTCTCATCGATTGAAGGGTCCGGAGTGCATTTATTGGCCTCCATGGATCCCATCAAAATACCAACTCCCGAACAACTGTCGGCGTGCATGCCTGCCGCCGCAAAGAAAGATCTATTGGAATGGAGTCCTGCTCAAGATTTGCCTGGCTATCTGGGGTTGGTTGTGGTGCGGGAAATTTCTCTCCAGAGCGTCCTAAACCCCAACCTGGAAATCCGAATCACCGATGACCATCCTTACAACGAATACTTCCTGCTGCGGCAGTGGGGTCTGTCCTGGCGTTGATTCGCATCTAAATGGATACGCGACAAAAATTCTTTTCCGAAAATTATTTGAATTACATGCGACAAGCCGTCGGTTTGGCGCGGCGCGGTTGCGGCATGACGTCGCCGAATCCGGCGGTCGGCGCGGTGTTGGTGAGGGGCGGCAAAATCATCGGACGCGGCTGGCACCGGCGTGCCGGCGAACCACACGCGGAAATCGAGGCGCTCCGCGATGCGCAAAAACACGGTCATAATCCGCGCGGCTCGACGCTTTTCGTAACGCTCGAACCCTGTTGCACACGGGGCCGCACGCCGCCCTGCACGGACGCCATCATCGCGGCGGGAATCAAGCGTGTGATTGTGGGCGCGGTTGACCCGAATCCGAAACATGCCGGGCGCGCTTTCAAAATTTTGCGCCGGGCCGGCATCGCCGTAATGCGGTGGGGCGAGGCTACCGACGAGCCGCGGCCCGGCTCGCGAGGACCCTCGCCCCACCAAAAGCTCGCCAACGAATGCGCGCGGCTGAACGAGGCGTTCAACCACTGGATCGTCCATCGCACGCCATTTGTCACCGTGAAGGCGGCCATGACACTCGACGGGAAAATTGCCACGGCCAGCGGTGAATCGAAATGGATCACCGGCGAAGCCGCGCGCGCCTGCGGCATGAAATTACGGCAGGGCGCGGATGCGATCCTCGTGGGCATCAACACGATTCTGGCGGATGATCCATCGTTAACCTTTCGGTCAAATGCCAATTCCAAAGGGAACATTCAACATTCAACATTCAACATTCAACATCCAAAACCACGGCGCATCATTCTCGACTCTATGGCGCGGACTCCGCTTGAAGCGAAAGTGGTGAGCGATAAACATGCGGCACTGACAACAATTGTGGTCAGCAAACGCGCGCCGAAGAATCGCATGGCGACCCTGGCCAAACGAGTGAACATCATCGTCGCACCCGCCACCAAACGGCGCGCACGGAGTGACGCACCCTGCCAAATTGATCTTCGCTGGCTCATGCGAGAGCTGGGCGCGGAAAACGTCACCAGCCTGCTGATTGAGGGCGGCGGCGAGGTGAATGCGTCGTTCCTGCTCGGCGGTTTGGCGCAGCGCGTGGCGTTTTTCTACGCGCCGAAAATCCTGGGCGGACGTGATTCGCGCAAGGCCGTCGCCGGCGAAGGCGCAAGGAGCCTGGCTGAGGTGATTCAACTGCGCGACGTGGAATGGAAGCGGCTTGGCCCGGATTGGTTGCTGACGGCGCGGGTCATTCCGTAGTGGCACCTCGGCAGAGTGCCGCCATTTTGAATCAAGTTTGCGGTACTCTTCCGAGACACCGTTACGAAGCAAAGGCGGCTCGACAGGGTCTCGCGGCGGCTTTAACTTTTCCCGGAATGTTCACAGGCATTGTTGAAGAAGCGGGAACCGTCGAGCATATCAAGCCGGCGGCGAAATCCATCGAACTGACCATACGCGCCGGCACGACCGGCCGCGGCCTGAAGCTGGGCGGCAGCCTGGCGGTGAACGGCTGTTGTCTGACGGCGATAAAGGTTTCTCCGCGCGGGAAATCCAAGCTCGCGCAATTCGATTTGCTCCAGGAAACGTGGCGGCGCACCAATCTCCAGTTTGCCAAACCCGGCTCGCTGGTGAACCTGGAACGGCCGCTCCGCGCGGACGGCGAGTTTGGCGGGCATTTCGTGACCGGCCACATTGACGGCGTCGGCAAAATCATCCGCTGGGAACGCGCCGGGCAGGACCACGTGCTCGACATCGCCGCGCCGCCGGAGGTGATGCGTTACATCGTTTTCAAAGGTTCGGTGGCGGTGGACGGCATCAGCCTCACGGTCGCCGGCGTGCAGAAAAAAAGTTTCCGCATCTGGATCATCCCGCACACCTACGAAATCACAGCCCTGCGGGAACGGAAGGTTGGTGACGCGGTGAACCTGGAGGCCGATCTGCTGGGCAAATACGCGGAAAAGTTCATCGCAGCGCGCGGCCGGCGTTGACCTGGGCGGGTTGAACATTGCCGCGCAGGTTGTCTGTAGCGGAAGAAAGTGCGATGTTGACCGTGCAGCCTTCCCCGCAAAGTGAAAACGCGTGAGACCGAGACAGTGCAAGCAGTAAAAACGGACCCGGCTTCAAAGCCCCTGCCGCCCGTGGTCCAGCGCCCGAAAACGGGCGGTACGCTGGCCGACCTGCTCGACCGTCATACGAGTGTGGGCGTGCTTTGGAAACCGGAGGATGGCCGTGTTCGGTGCGTGGCGTGCGGTCACCGGTGTTTGATCGCGCCGGGCCGGCGCGGGATTTGCAAGGTGCGCTTCAACGACGGCAGCCAGTTGCGCGTGCCGTTCGGCTATACCGCCGGCGTGGCCTGCGATCCGGTGGAGAAAAAGCCGTTCTTCCACGTGCATCCCGGCAGCGACGCGCTCACCTTCGGCATGTTGGGCTGCGATTTTCATTGTTCGTATTGTCAGAACTGGATGACGAGCCAGGCGCTGCGCGATGAAGCGGCGTCCGCGTTTTTCCAAACGGCCACCCCGGAAGAACTGGTTCACGCGGCCCACCGTCACGGCGCGCGGCTGGTGGTGTCGAGTTACAACGAGCCGCTCATCACCGCCGAATGGGCCGTGTCCATCTTCCAGCCGGCGAAGGCACAGGGCCTGATGTGCGCTTTGGTTTCCAATGGCAACGCGACGCCGGAAGCGCTCGATTTTCTCCAGCCTTGGATCGTTGCCTGCAAAATTGACTTGAAAGGCTTTGATGACCGCCGCTACCGGACGCTTGGCGGCACGCTCGACCACGTGACCGAAACCATCAAACAGGTCCATCAACGCGGCCTCTGGCTGGAAGTGGTGACGCTCATCGTGCCGGGCTTCAACGACGACCCGAAGGAACTCCGGGACATCGCCCGGTTCCTCGCCTCGGTGAGCCGCGACATTCCGTGGCACGTCACCGCATTCCATCCAGATTACAAAATGACCGGCCCGCGTTCGACGAAGGCCGACGACTTGCTGCGCGCGGCGGAGATTGGGACCGAAGCCGGGTTGCGCTTCGTCTATGCCGGCAATGCGCCCGGCCGGGTGGGCGAATGGGAAAACACGCACTGCCCCGGCTGCGGCGAAACCCTGATTGTCCGCAGCGGTTACTTGATCCAGGAATACAGAATCACCACCCGCGGCACGTGTCCGCGCTGCGACGGCGTGATTCCCGGCCTCTGGCCGGCTGACGGCCCGGCCGCCGGCCAATACCGCCTGCCGCGCCGGGTGAACTTAAAATGAAAATGCGCGCCCGATTCAAGTCCGCGGCGAAAACCCCGGCGGTGCGTCTGCCGGCGGTGGCGGGACAATTTTATCCGGAGAACCCGGAAGAACTGCGAACGATGGTGGACGGTTTTCTGGCGGCCGCGAAAACAGTCTCTGACACAATTCCGAAAGCCATCATCGCGCCTCATGCCGGCTACCCATATTCCGGGCCCATCGCCGGCTCGGCCTACGCCTGCCTGGCGCGCGGGCGCGGCCGGCTCAAACGCGTGGTGCTGCTGGGGCC
>DLMG01000289.1 GCA_002479245.1 Verrucomicrobia subdivision 3 bacterium UBA7542
CCTCCGCAGTAGCCCTGCTACGGAGGACGGGCGGCGGCCCTCCGCCATTTTCCCAGAGGTATATCAAACTGTGCCTAGGTTAATTGGAATTGCTATAGAACGCTCACACTGCCTGATTCATTTTTCGTTGATTCGCACCCCGTTTCCGCCCAATTTTCCCAGCATGAAGTCCTTTTCCCCGCGTCACGCCGGTTACGTTGCGGCGATAGTTTTTCTCGCCGCCAATTTTCAACTGCGCGCGCAGCAGCACGCGCCAGACATTATTACACCAACGCCGCGGGTGCCGCCCAATTTGGAGCAGCCGAATATCCATCCCGAACGCTTGGAAGGCGCACTCATCATGCCTCCTTCATCCCTGATTATGCCGCGCGCTGTTCTCAGCGCAATGCAGCGCGTGGCGGACTGGCAGCTCGCGGATCCGGCCACCAATCCGCCCACCAGTTGGCTGCTGGGCGCGGAGAACGCGGGCATGATGGCGCTGGCGGGAATTTCCGGCGACGCCAAATACCGCGAGGCGATGCGGGCGGCGGGCGAAGCCAACGGCTGGCGGCCCGGGCCGCTGTTTTACGACGCCGACGACCATTGCGTCGGCCAAGCTTACACCGAGCTTTACTTCCTTTACCGCGAAAACCGGATGATTGCGCCGTTGCGCGAACGTTTTGACGCCATTCTGGCAAAACCGCCGGACGTGCCGGGTCTCGAATTCACGAAGGCGGAGAGCCGGGACAGAAAAAACTGGTCGTGGTGCGACTCGCTGTTCATGGGGCCGCCGGCGTGGATGCGGCTTTACGCCGCGACCGACGATGAGCGCTATCTGGATTTTGCCGTGACCAACTGGTGGCGCACGACGGATTATCTTTACGACAAGGACGAACACCTGTTTTTCCGCGACAGCACTTTCTTCAAAAAGCGCGAAGCGAACGGGCAAAAAGTTTTCTGGAGCCGCGGTAATGGCTGGGTGCTGGCCGGCCTCGTCCGGGTGCTGCAATACCTGCCGATGAAACATCCCGACCGTCCGCGTTTCGAACAATTGTTCAAGGAAATGGCCGGAAAAATTCTGGCGTGCCAGCAACCCGACGGACTCTGGCGCGCGAGCCTGCTGGACCCGGCGAGTTATCCGCTCAAGGAAACCAGCGGTTCCGGTTTTTACACCTACGCCCTGGCCTGGGGCGTGAACCAGGGATTGCTCGACCGCGCGAAATTTGAGCCTGCCGTCCGCAAAGCGTGGGCGGCGCTGGTCGGCTGCGTGGAGCCCGATGGCAGACTCACGCACGTCCAGCCGGTGGGCAGTGACCCGAAGAAATTTGCGGACGATTCAGCCGGACCTTATGGCGTCGGCGCCTTTTTGCTCGCAGGCAGTGAAGTTTATCGGATGGCGGTTTTAGAAAAAGCCAAACGATATGCTGTAAAAATTAAAAATCCTGCTTCGTTCCGTCGCGATTGTGAAACCGTTGCATTCACGTTTGAATCGACGGTGCTTGCTCCACTAAATGTCCTAAGTAATTTTGTTGTGATGGACAACTTTTCCTCGCGAATTTTAGATTCACAACCATACTATTCTCAATTCGGCCAAGAGGATTCAATGCAGGCCCAATTGCTTTTCCAAGTTGATTTGGCGCCGGGCGAGGCGCGGACGTTTTACATTCTGGACGCATCGGCCCTAACCGCCGTGCCACCGCCTATCGTGAAGACATTCGCGCGTTACGTGCCAGAGCGTCATGACGATTTCGCGTGGGAAAGCGACCGCATCGCGCATCGCACCTACGGCCAGGCGCTCATCCCGGCGGAGGGAACCATCAGCAGCGGGCCGGACGTGTGGATCAAGACGTGGCGCAATCTCATGATCAATGAAATGTATGCGAGCGGCCATTATCACATGACCAATGGCACCGAAATGGATGATTACCGCGTCGGCAGCAGCCGCGGCTGCGGCGGCGGGGGCATTTGGGATGGCAGGAAACTTTACGTCTCCAGCAATTACCGCAACTGGCGGCTCATCACCACCGGCCCAATCCGGTCGGAATTTGAGCTGACCTACGACGCGTGGGACGCCGGCAATGGACAGAAGGTTTCCGAAACCAAACGTTACAGCATTGACGCCGGTTCATGGTTCACCAAGGCGCAAAGCACCTTCGCCAGCGAGGACCCTTCACCGCTGACCATCGGCGTCGGGCTGGCCGAGCGCGCCTGCGGGCCGGACGGCGAGGAATTGATTGCGCAGGACCAGGCCGAGGGCTGGATGAGTTACTGGCAGCCGGAGGACAAGCCGAAAGGGACCATCGGCGTTGCGATTGTTTTACCGAAGGGCAGCGTGAAAGAATTTACAAATGACAATCCGGCCATGCCCGATTCCGTGCTTCACGCCGTCGTGCCGCAACCGACGGTTGAAGGCGCGCCGCCGATCCGCAATTTACTCGCAGTCACGCAGGTGAAGATCGGCCAGCCGTTCACGTATTACTTTGGCGCGTGCTGGGACCGCAGCGGCGATTTCACTAATCACATTGCCTGGGAAAATTACGTGCGCCGGTTTGCCGAACGGCGCAACGCTCCGCTGCAGGTGACGATGGGGAACTGAAGGTAGGGCGGGCAGTCCTCTGCCCGCCGTCGTCCAAACGCGAAACAATCGGCGCGCAGGGGACTGCGCGCCCTACCGCGTCAGTTTTTCACTGGTGATGCAGAAATCACTTTGATGGCCTCGGCGGTCAGCGCGGTGATTTTCGACCACGCCTTTTCCGCGACCAGTTTGCGCCCGGCCATCCAGGAACCGCCGATGGCGGCGACCTGCGGCAGGGCGAGGTAATTCGGCAGGTTTGCGGCGTTGATGCCGCCGGTGGGCACAAATTTCACCCCCGTGTGCGCGAACGGCCCGGCGAGCGCCTTGAGCATGGCCACGCCGCCGGCCGCTTCCGCCGGGAAAAATTTCAGATATTTCCAGCCGAGATCGAGCGCCCGGCCCGTTTCCGTGGGCGTCATGACCCCGGGGAAGAACGGTATTTTATTTTTATGCGCCGCGGCCAGGACCGATTCGTCCAGGCCCGGCGACACGCCGAATTGCGCGCCGGCGTCCACCGCGCGTTGCACCTGTTCCGCAGCGAGCAGCGTGCCGGCGCCAATGGCCATTTCGGGAAGTGTCCGCCGGATGCGTTTGATGGAATCGGCGGCGGCGGCGGTGCGGAAGGGGATTTCCATGGTCCGCAGTCCGCCGGCCAGCAGGGCTTCGGCCAGCGGCACAGCGGCTTCTGGATCATCCACCACCGCGATGCACAGCAGCCGTTGTTTGAGGATGGATTCGGTGTTCATAAAATATGTGGGCGGATGATAGACGATTGTGGCGGTGAGTGAACTCGAAATTGAACCGCGGGTGACGCGGATGACAGGGCGCATCTGTCAGTGCCTGTGGGCAAATGCGCACGACGGTTTGGAGTCCCGCCTTCAGGCGGCCATGGCAGCGGTATTGCCCAAGCCGCGTAAACGCGGAACTCCAAACAGAGAATGGCGACCGCGTCCGGATGACGCGGATTTGGTTTTTCAATTTCCGGGAATCCGCATAATCTGCGGTCAAAATAAAACCATGAATTTTTCCATTGAACACATTGCGGTTCCCGCCGCCAATCCCGCCGCGTTGAAAGACTGGTACGTGCGCGTGCTGGGCGCGCAGCCGGTCTGGGACAACGGCCAGAATCCGCCGGTCTGCCTGGTTGCGCTGCCGGGAGCCTGGCTGGAGATTTACGCCGCTGATTCCCCGCTGGCCGAACGCGGCAACAACAAACTGGCGGGCTGGCGGCACGTCGCATTGCGCGTGGATTCAATGGATGCGGCGAAGGCCGAATTGACCAAACGCGGCGTGAAGTTTGATAAAGAAACGCGACCGGCAGCGGGCGGCGGAAATGTTTTATTCTTCGAGGATGGTGAAGGCAACCTGTTGCACCTGGTCGAGCGTCCGGCGAATTGGCAGCCTGGCAAAGCGTGAGGTAACGCCGGGCGGCAAAGTCCGGCCGGCTTGAGCGGTTACGGCGGCGGCTGGCGTCGGCCGCAGCGTTCGAGGTGTTTGACGAACGCGGAGAGAGTTTTCCTGCTGACATGGTGTTCCATGCCCTCCGCATCCAAGTGGGCGACGGCGTCCGGAACGCCGAGCGACTTGAGGACCTCGACCACAATCTCGTGACGCCGACGTGATTCTTCAGAAAGTTTCCGACCGGCTTCGGTGAGCAAAATGGAGCGATACGGTTGGGCGTTGACCAATCCGCTGCGCTGGAGGCGCTGGATGGTGCGGTTGACGGTGACATGCGTGACGCCCAGGCGGCGGGCCAGATCGGTCACCCGCGCCGCACCGGTAGTGGCGATGAGTTCGGCAATCAACTCCACGTAGTCCAAAGCGATTTCCTGGGAATGCTCCTGCCGGGTATGGCGGGGGTTGCCCTGGAGCGGCGGACGGACCTTCGCAGCTTTGGTCGGCGGCCATTTCATATTCCAAACTAAACCAAACCAAATTGCGGTTGACAATCTTTCTGCTAAATTGTAGCACAGGCTACAAATGGACAGGCATGCCGGAAGAATTTGACAAAAAGGAGACAACCGACGCGCCCCAGCCGGCAGTCGGCGGCGGCGCCGCCCGTGCCAGCCACCCGTCGCTGGAGGGAGTGCATGGCACCGTGGACGTGCCGCTGGCTCAAGCCGGTTTCTGGCGGCAATTGAGGGCGTTCGCAGGGCCGGCAATCCTCGTCAGCGTCGGCTACATGGATCCCGGGAACTGGGGTACCGACCTGGCGGGCGGGGCGCAGTTCAAATACGGTCTGCTCTGGGTCGTGGCCGTGGCCAGCTTTATGGCCGTTATCCTTCAGGTCATCTCAGCCCGCCTGGGTGTTGCCACGGGCAAGGATCTGGCCCAGTGCTGTCGCGACTGGTATCCCAGGTGGTCCCGCTGGCCGAACTGGATTGCCATGGAAATCGCCATTGCCGCCACGGACCTGGCCGAATCGTTGGGCAGTGCAGTCGCCTTGAATTTGCTTTTCCACATTCCCATGGGGTGGGCGATTGTCATTACCGCCTTCGATGTGCTGCTCCTGCTGGCTTTGCAAGGGCTGGGCATGAGGATGATTGAAGCGGTGGTCGCGGTTTTTGTCGCCACCATTGGCATCTGCTACGGCATCGAGATTTTCGTCCTGCCCCAGACGCAGCCCGGTTTTCTGGAGATGGGCCAGGCCCTGATGCAGCCCAACTTTCGCGAAGCCGGCATGATCGTCGTGGCCATCGGCATCATCGGAGCGACCGTCATGCCTCACAATCTGTTCCTGCACTCGGCCCTGGTGCAAACGCGAAAGCTAAAGCGTGATGAGCATTCCATCCGCACCGCCATCCGCTTCAACACCATTGACTCCACCGTTGCGCTGACTGTCGCGTTTTTCGTCAACGCGGCGATCCTGGTGCTGGCGGCAATGGTATTTTACGGAAAGCAGAGCGTGACAGTGGCGGGTGGCCAGGTGGTCATGTTCAACCCCGACAGCGATTGGATACGCATCGCTTATCTGACACTGGCCCCGCTGTTGGGCACGACGGCCGCCAGCACGCTTTTTGCCGTGGCACTGCTGGCCAGCGGACAAAGCAGCACCATCACCGGCACGCTGGCCGGACAGGTGGTGATGGAAGGATTCATGAGCTGGCGCATTCGTCCGTGGATCCGGCGGATGATCTCGCGCACGCTGGCGGTGGTGCCGGCCATCTGGATTATCACCATTCGCGGCAATGGCAGCGTGACCGATCTGGTCAACCTCAGTCAGGTCATTCTCTGCCTCATCCTGCCTTTCGCCATGTTCCCGCTGCTGCATTTCACCTCCTCCAGCAAGATCATGGGCCGGTGGGCCAACGGCTGGTTTCTGATGGTCCTAGGCTGGGGCAGTGCGATATTGATTACAATCATGGACATCTATAGTTTGCCGGAGTCGCTCAAAGCAGCGTGGCACATCGTCGCCGGCGGATGATGGCGCGCAGCAAGAAAGGCACACACATGTATAAAACTATTCTCGTGACGTTGGATTGCACCGCGACCGATCGGGCGATAATCGAACACATCAAAGAACTGGCGAAGGCGATGCAAAGCCGCGTCGTTTTGCTTCACGTGGCCACCGGAGCGCTGGCCAAGTATCACGGCAAAAACGCGGCGGGCGCGGAGGTCGAAGAAAGCCAGGCGTATCTGGACCGCGTCCGGGCCGAGTTTGTTGCTGGCGGCATTCCGGCCGACGTGGAACTGGCTTACGGTGAACCGGTCAAAGAAATCGTCAACTGGATTCGGCAGAAAAAACCCGACCTGGTGGCGATGGGCACGCACGGTCATCATTTCGTGGCCGATCTGGTTCTCGGAACAACGGCCATAACGGTCCAGCACAGCGTCAGTGTTCCCGTTCTTCTGCTCCGGGCCAGATGATCCAAGCAGCAACTTCCGTCATCGTTCATCCATGCGACCGGTGGACATTCAACAAATCGGCAACGAACTGGCCATCAAATGGGATGCTGGCGGCGAGGATTTCATTCCGCTGGAGAAACTGCGGCGGCGTTGTCCGTGCGCGGGTTGCAAGGGCGAGGTGGACATCATGGGAAACGTTTACAAAAACCCTGAAACAGCTCTGACATCGAAAGCTTTTGAACTGGTTCGCATCGAGATGGTGGGCGGTTACGCGGTCCAGCCGATTTGGGCCGACGGGCATTCGACGGGAATTTATTCTTTCGATTACTTGAAACAGGTGGCAGGCCCAAATTCGGGCGATTAAAAAGAAAACGGCGCGTTTATTGAAACGCGCCGTTGAAATCCAAGGAATGACCGCCAAGCAGTGCTTACTGCACCTGTACCCGGTAGAAGCGGACCCCACCACCCGACGTGTCGTGGCATTCCATGATGGTCCCGTTGCCGCTGTTGGTGCCGACGGAAGTCCAGATCGGCGTGCTCAAGCTCGGAGAACGCTCGATGACATATTGTTTGCCGACGGCACTGGGCCAACTGATGACGCAATCGGACGGTTGCTGGGCCGACGCCGGGTCGGTGCCGATATTCTTGAAGAAGGACGTGGGATCCGTCGGGTCGGTGCCGGCCAGATATTCCTGCAGGTTGTTCACGCCATCGCCATCGGCGTCGGCATTCGTCGCCGAAAGCAGATTATTCAGAGTGAGGAAATAGCGCAGGCGCCATGAATCCGGAATGCCGTCACCCCACGAGGAATTGGTGCGAGAGCTGAAGGTGATCAACCCGGTCGTGGCCTGTTTGGGGAATGAAGCGAGGCCGTTGGGTGAAGCCGAGGCGTGGTCAAAATGAACCCCATAAGCGGACAGGCTGGTGGCGTTGGCCGGAATGGTGACGGTCAAGGTGCCGAGAGTAACGTTGTTCGAGAGTCCGGAAATGCCACTGTTGAGCCAGACGGCGGAATAATTACCGTTGCCTCTTTGCTCGGTCGTCCAAGGTGTGCCGAGGGCCGGGTTATACGAGAAGGTAACCGGGGTCGTCAGCCCCGGCGAGCCATCCAACGGGACAACGCTGAGGTTCAGCATCAGCAGGCACAACGGATAGTTGCCGAAGATATTGGCCGTAATCGGAATCCGGATGGTCGAACCGGCGTTGGTCTGGCAATCACCGGCGGTAAAAATGACCTTGGGTTGGTTGGTGATGGAAACATAGGAACTGGAATTGTTTGCCCCGTTCAGGGATTTGGAGGTGCTCAACGGCTTGACAGCCACACTGGGGCTGACATTCGGGACGATTTCCGCTACGCGACCGGAGACACCATGCGCGACGTCATTGGTCCAGTAACGGCGGAACCATAACAGATTCGTCTGCAGCGAACGGCGGAAGGTGACATATACGTCTGCAACGTCCAGTTGGCCGTCGCCAAAGGCGATTTGATCAATGGTCGCGTCGTTGCCGTTGAACAGCAGGCTCGTATTGGCGAGGGTCGCGCTTGGTTGCAAATAACCATAGTGGTTATCAACATAAGTGTAACCGCAGGAATCCATGGCATCAAAGAGGTCGCTGCCAGCCGGTGGCGTATTCAGGCCATAAACAGCCGCCTCAAACACCTGTGCCACGTCGGGGGCATTCAGGACGCCGTCGCCAAAATCACCGGCATTGAACCAGCCGAATGGAGCGGCATCGCCGGCG
Source organism: Verrucomicrobia subdivision 3 bacterium UBA7542 (assembly GCA_002479245.1). Classification (GTDB taxonomy): domain Bacteria; phylum Verrucomicrobiota; class Verrucomicrobiia; order Limisphaerales; family UBA11358; genus UBA11358. Next base: position 8,144 of record DLMG01000289.1, read on the forward strand.
ATGTATTTTTTCTGGCCGACAGTGACGATTTTGATGGCATTCATGCTTCCTGCGCCGAGTGAGCCATTGGTGGGGGTGAAGATGAACACGGACGAACCCGGCTCCCCAATGCCGTCCGTAGTTGCCGATGGCCGGCCAATCTGAATTTGATAGGTATCGCCGGGTGCGGCATCGGCTGGCACTTGGAACGAGTAGCCACCAACGATCACTCCATTTGGTTGTCCAAGTGCAGCATCAGGAAACAAATCGTCATGGGCCATGGACATGGTAAGAAGATTTTGTGACAAAGTGTTGAAAAGATTTGTCTGGCCTTGGCGTTCCAGCCAGCCCACACCAAGCATGTTGAGGGAGAGGTCGGTAGTCACCAGATTGACGAAATTCGTTCCCCCCCAATAGACGATCTGACCCGGCGGCGGCGGGCTAATGGCGTCACCAATAAACATGTATGGGGGAATGGTTTTCAGATATCCCGGGTTGTCGAGGTCAGGTTTCATCAGCATGGACTGAAAACCAAACGCCCCGGGCGTGATGGCCGCACTGTTACTGATGCTGTTGACCGTCAAACTAAATTGCAAACTATCCATGACGGTACCGGGCAAAATGCTTAACGTCACCGGGGCGTAAAAAGTCTGGCCCGGTGACGCGACAAAGGCGCTGGAGGCTTCGCCTGAGGCAAAGCCGAAGCTGATGCTATTGGGCACGAAGCTGCCCGGCGCAAAAGATTGTTGAGCTATTCCGCTTACTGCATAACCAACCGTCGGCCCATAGCCGAAGGCGCGCACTTGAAAAAAGATGTTGGTGCTTCCGTTGAGCGAAAGAGTTACTGTGCTGTTGGTGCTGAAAATTTGCTGGCTCGCGGGCGCATTGGTCGGGTCGGTGCCGTCCAGCGTGTAATAAAAACCGGCGTTTGTTGTGACATCGGTAAGCGTGAACTGCGCAGCATTGTTCCCCGTAATCATTGGAGTGCCGACTTGAAACAGAAACTCAGCCGAGGCCACCGCGCTGCTTTCTCCGACGCCGTTGAAGTTCACAGCTTCAATCGTCACGAGTCCATTCGACAAGGCCAGCGAGGGCAAAGGATTGACGTTAGGCGACCCCTGCTGTTGGCCATCCTCATAAGCCGGCGGGGTGCTCCCGTAGGACGCGCTAGGAACCGCCCCATTCGTTGACGGCGGTATGGTGATGTAATGGATCGAAGGTCCGTTCGTGGTTGAATTAATCGCGATGAGTAGAGGATTGTTGGCAATATACGGATTTCCACCGCTGACAGGGTGTAGCACGGAGAAAAAACCGGTCAGGGTATTTCCCTCGAAATCATACCAGCCGATTTCCGGCGTCGGCGGCGGCGGAATGGAAATCGTGACGCTGACTTCCGTGGAATTGCCGCTCACGCCGCCTGTATTGGACGCGGTGACAACATAATAATAAGTCGTACCGGCAAGCACATTCGTGTCTGTGAAACTGGTGGTCGTTGTCGTGCCGATGATAGTGTAAGGTCCGCCGCTGGACATAGCGCGTTCGACATTGTAATTGGTCGCGTTAACACTTGCCGCCCATGTCAACAATACTCCCGAAGAATTCGTCGTTGCGGTCAAGCCTGTCGGTGCCGCGGGCGGCGGGGGCGGCGGCGGCTGGAGACCGGCTCCCGTGACATGGCGGATGATGTGGTAATAATCTTCCGTCACATAAACACTGCCGTCAGGCGCCAAGGCTATGCCATTAGGCTGGCGTGCTGCAACCCCACCGAGTTTATCGGGAATCACGACCGTCCCGTCGGTGTGTCCTTTATAAGGGTTGACCCAATCATTGGAAGTGACACCGTAAAGGTTTGTCACAGCGCCACTGGCCAGCACTCTTTTGACGCGGTGATTGCCATAGTCCGCGACGATTAGAGTTCCATCGCCCGTTTCGACCACGCCGGCGGGCTGGAAAAATTTGGCGGTGTTGCTGGGGTCAACGTTGTTCGCGTTGAAAAAGTCGCCCTTGCCGTGGAATCCGGCATTGGTGGTGACGATACCGGTGTTGGGATCAATGAGCAAAATGCCATTGCGCCCGGCATCGCAAACGGCCAGCAAGCCGTTATGTTTGAAAGCGATGCCTTGCAGGGAAGCGCCGGAAGCGGTGACCGTCGCCACAACATTGCTGACGCCACTTGGCGCAACCTTGAACACCTTGTTGCTGGCCGTTACATAAATGTTGTCGAGCGTGTCCACCGCAATGCCACCGGCGTCGGTTATTTTCGTGAGATTGGTGGCAACGGTACCAAAGGTAAGGTCGATTTCCAAAACGTTCCCGTTGGTACCCTTGCCGCGGTTGAGGACAAAGAGGAGGTCTTCTGCATTATCAAGCGCGATGCCAACTGGCTTGTTGAAAAGGTTGGTTATGGCGTTGCCATTTTGATCTTCACCCACAATGTCGTAAGTATAATTGGCGTCGAATTGAAGCAGGCGAACTGCGTTATTGTCGCGGTCGGCCACGAACAGATAATTGCCGCTGCTGTCCATCACCAGGCCGCAAGGCGTGTGGTATTCCGCTTCCGAAGTGATGTCACCATCCACATAACCGGCGCCCGAAGTGTAGCCGGTTCTGGGGCCGCCGCTTGTTGTGCTTACAGTTGGGGCGGCAGAGAGGTTGGCGGCGGCCAGCAGCAACGCGACCATTACAATGACGCCCCGCGACTGCGGGATGAAATGCGCTTGCCCGAAGGCTTGCCACGCGCGCTTGAGAATTGGAGTTCTCATAAAACAGTTTTGATTGTTATTTACCGCTCACAAGGAATTTTGGTTTGCCGATTGGATGAATATTGGTTTAAGACGGCTATTTTTGATCAAATTCACCCGGCACAGGGACAGGGTTGCTCCAATCGCCACGCGGTTCGGCGCCGTCCCAAACTGTGCTCGGGTTCATGCGGGATTTCATCACCGCCGGTTTGGATTGGAGAAAATCGGCTGGGGCGGATGAAGCTTGCTGGAAATCGGCATTTCTGATGATCGTGGGTGTCAGAAAAATGATCAAATTGTCCTTGTTCATAGATTTGTTTTCGCTGCGGAAAGCCCATCCCAGTCCGGGAATGTCCCCCAGGACCGGCACCTTGCTATAGGTAGCCGTCGGGTTGTCCTGGACCAAGCCGCCCATGACCAGCGTATTGCCATTGGGAATCATCACCTGCGAATCAATTCTGCGAGTATTAAATTCCGGAACCGGGTAGCTGGTTGAGGGATTGCCTTGCCCGCCCGGCACCGTGATGGTGATATTGCCCAAAAAGCTTGAAACCGACGGGGTAACTTTCAGCCAGATGAAATCATTGGCGGAAATACGCGGCGTCACCTGCAGGATGGTTCCGACGTTGGAATAGGTGATTGACATACTGCCAGAGGAGTTTTGAGTTCCGCCGCTCAAGCTAATCACCGGGTAGCCCATGGTGACTTCAATGGTCGCCATCTCGTTGTCCAAAGTGACAATGCGGGGAGTGGAAACAATCTGGGCATCGTAAGTTGCATTCAGGAAGGAGAGCACGGCATGCACGCCGTCGGCGTTAAGGAATCCAATCGCCGGAGTGAAGCCGCTGACGGTATTCCAGGCTATGCCGCCAGCACCCTGGACCATGTTCAAAGTGGTCTGCTGGCTGGAACTGGGCGTGGTGGTGGTGGTATGACCACCGCTGAAAGTTGTGGTTGTAGGGGTGCCGGGAATCTGAGCTGTTGTACTAGAGGAACCCTGCATTAAACCGTTCCCAAAGTAGATGTTTTGCGCCGAAAGCGTGCCTGACCAATCAACGCCTTTGGCAGTCGTGGGGTTGCTGGAAATCTCGACCAGTTTGGTTTCAATCAACACCTGTCGCGTGGGTTTGTCGAGTTCGTTGATGAGCGCGTCCAATGCTTCCTGCTCTCTTTCGGTGGCCACCACGACCAACTGGCTGGTGCGGACATCAGGCAGCACCTTGCTGCGCTTGTCCGTGAGCGAGGCCTGGACCGAGTCCACCATGTTCGACGTACTGGCGTATTTGAGTTGAATGACGCGGGTAATGAGCGGCGGTGGTGCCGTAGGGTCTTTGGCGGTGATGCGGGCAATCTGGGTCTTGCGATCTTCACTGAGTTGCAAACCGTAGTTGTCGAGCAAGGCCATGAGGGCCTGCTCGGCGGTGACATTTTCCCAACGGATGGAAAGGGTGGGTTCGGCTTTGATCTGTCCATTTTGGTCAGGCTGGCCATAACCGATTTTCGGATCAATCAGGTAATTGATTTCCGCCTGCCGGGCCAGATTTTCAATGGCGGTGGTAATCGGAACGTCCTGAAATTGAATCAACGGTATGCTCGGAAGCTCTGAAGGCTGAGGTTTGGCGGCGCTTGCGGTTTCATTGGTGGTGGTCACAGTACTGGTGGTT
>DLMG01000229.1:0-2253 GCA_002479245.1 Verrucomicrobia subdivision 3 bacterium UBA7542
GGTTTCACCCAGCAGCAGGCCAAAATTAAGGCCGTTTGGGAAAATCCGCAGATCGCCTCCATTTGCTCGCAAATGCCCAACCTGACCGTCATCCAGTCGAACATCGCGGCAGCCCTGGACAAAACCAGCCTCACGGCGGCGGACCACGCGGCGCTGCGCGAATATGCGGAGGCAACACGGTCTCGGCATTGCGCCGGCTGCGCGCAATTTTGTGAAACCGCACCCGGCCATCAGGCGCCGGTTGGCGACGTGATGCGCGCCCTCATGTATCACCGCAATTACGGCGACCAGGAACTGGCCAGGACGGTTTTCCGGCAACTGCCGGAAGCCGCCCGGCAGGGACTGGCTGGCTTCAACTACGCGGCGGCGGAACGGGCGTGTCCGCATGGTCTGCCCATCGCGCAACTGATGCGGGAAGCGGGCGAATTATTCGCGTAATTCGGGACGATTTTGACAGCGAGGTTGGAAGCAATTCCAGCCTCGTTTTTTGTTAAATTTTCTTGTAAAGAATACTTGACATAATGACAAGGATGCTTTACACCGGTTCCGTTATGAACAATAAACTAAATGTTCCTGATGAAGTGAAACCCGGGAAAAATTATTCTTTCTGGGCTGACATGAAAGTGAACGGCTGGGTATGCGTGGCCGCGCTTATCTGGGGTGCCAGCGCCTGCCTGTTTCCGCATGTGGTAAAGCAGTGGCCCATTGCGTGGCAGGTGATTATCGTGCTTGCACAGGTCGGTGCCATTCTGCTCTGGGTGCGGGATTTGGCGCGATGGATACGTGGCAGGGACGAATTGCATCAGCGGATAACCTTGGCAGCAATTCTCTTTGCGGTGAGCGCGACTTTTTTCTTTGTCATGCTCTGGCATCGTTTGGACAAGGTGGGATTTTTTCCGGCCAGCAAAAATCCCAATGCAAGTTGGGACATAACCACGGTCGGTCATCGTATTCTTCTACTGGCGCTTTTTTACTTTCTGGGCCACACCATCTTCAACCGCCGCTACAAATGAAAAATAAACTGCGCGAACTGCGTGCGGCCAAAGAATGGTCGCAGTCCGATCTGGCCGACAAACTCGGCGTTTCGCGGCAGACGATCAACGCCATTGAAACCGAGAAATACGATCCGAGCCTGCCGCTGGCGTTCAAGGCGGCGCGGCTTTTCAAGCTGCGCATTGAAGACATTTTCGACGACAATGGAAAACCATGATTCGCCGTGATTTCATTTTGCGCCAGATCGAACAGTTTGTCGCGATGCTGGCGAAGATAGCCGGTCTCACAAAAAACGAGCAGTGGCAGGAGGCTTCGACTGTGACCGCCGGGGAATTTCAACGGTTGACGGGCATGGACGCCCGGGAGGTGGTCCGCCTGTCCGAGACGGAGTTGCTGGCCCGGTTGATCCAGGGCGAACCAACCCACGTTGTCGAATCCAAGACTTTCATGCTGGCGACCCTGCTTAAAACGAATGGCGACCTCATCGCCAGCCAGGGCCGGTTGGAAGAGAGCCGCCAGTATTACCTGAAAGGGTTGCACCTGCTGCTCGATACCTTCGGGCGCAATGAAATCACAGAACGCCCTGACTTCGTGCCCGCCGTCGAAGCGTTCCTGGCCGGCTTGCGCGACGCACCGCTGCTGGTAAAGACAAGCGCGATGCTCATGTGCCATTACGAACGAACCGGAGAATTCGCCAAAGCCGAGAATGCGTTGTTTGGCATGGTGGACGCCGAGCCGGCCAGCGTTGAGCTTTTGGAGTTTGGCCGGTCGTTTTACCAGCGAGTGCTGGGATTGGATGACAGAGCGCTGACGGCGGGGAATCTGCCGCGGGCGGAAGTGAAGGCCGGGCTTGCCGAATTAGACGCGCACAAAGCCCGGCTCCGCCGGACGGCGGGATGATGCTCCAGTTGGTTCTTAACAATTGGTCTCACCGCACCGCTTGACCTTTGGCGCAATCAGCGTGAAAATGGAAGTGTTCACTTTCGGGGGCGCACTGGTTTCGACCTGGGAAATGCGCCAGAGGCGGCATGCCGAGGATGGTTCGTTGGCCTCGTTAAAAATCGAACCAAAACAAACAGCTAATCAAGAACTAGCTCTCGCGGCCTAAGGCCACGACGTCCGCCACTGGACACCTGCTACGGTGGACGGACGCCACAGCAGGTTGGGTTGCAGGCGGAGTCTGCGCGCCGGCAGCCGAGATCTTATCCTGCGGACTAGGCAGTGCGATTCGAGTCCGGACGCCATCGCACAGCAGAAAAC
>DLMG01000229.1:2312-7274 GCA_002479245.1 Verrucomicrobia subdivision 3 bacterium UBA7542
TCCGGACTAAGCATGTAGTCGCGGCTGGTTTGTTTGCCAGGGACGCGGGTTCAATTCCCGCCGCCTCCACCATCCTGCACTCGGAACTGCGCCAGCGATTCCGAGCGCAGGATGGTGTCCTCCGTAGCCTTGGCGGAGGAGGACTTTCTCGGTTACAATGTTCCGAGCAGCGGATGGCTTAGAGCCGGGCCCCCAAGGCCTTACATGTTTTTTGATTTGGCATGGCATAAAAAATAAGATGCGCTAAAAAAAGCTTTACTTTCTTAAGCAATTGGCATCTACTCGGGTTGAAACGAAGGTTCCGAAGGGCACAAAATCTGTTGAGGTCAGGAAAGCCCGTGCGGGTCCAGTTCAGCCATCCAGGTCCGCGGCCGGTTCTTTGCCGGATGTACTTGGGCAAACAACCGGGCTATGAAGGGAGAATTTTTATTCCGGCCCGGGACCCTGACGGAGCAGTCCATCAGCAATCCTCGCCGAGCCCTGCGTGGCTTTTCTCCTCAAACTTCCGTCAACGAACTTCACCGGAGATGTCTATGAACACACGAACCAGTTCCAACGAACGTCCATTATTGTCAGGTTTCGTTCATTCCCAATGCCGCCGCTGGTGGGGGCTTGGCTTGGGCATTTGGCTTGGCCTCGGGGCCAATTCCCTGTGGGCCCAGCCCGCGCCGCCAGAGGTGTTCAATGCGGCCAGCAACGGTTTGCCGGTTTTCCTGGCGTCCGTCCCGCTCGGGAACCGGGATCTTTTCGGTTTCACCAACGACACTGACTTGGCCCAAGCCCGGCTCGGCGTGCCGCTTCGGGTATACACCATCACCCCTGCGGCCTTGGCCGGCCACCCCGCCGAAAGCACATTAACCCCGCTGCTTTCCGAAACGGCGCTCTGGTATTTCCCGGTGCTGGTCGGGGAGGACGCAAAAGCGATATTGGTGGTGGATCGGATGGCCGGCGGGTGGGAAGCAGTTTCGCTCGGGTACGCTCCGCTGGCTCGGGAACTGAATCAGGTCGCGAAACAATGGCCGGTCGCGACGGGTTACCATCCCAGGCTGGTGGCCGCGTTTTCGGCCAACCGATATTATTTCACGGTGCCGGAGGTTGATGACCACAATTTGACACCCATCGTCATGCCAGGCCAGGCCGACGAAAGGGGCAGCCCACCCGGCACGAATCAGACTCACTATGGGAACCTGACTCCGCTGTCCCAATCGACAGCCCAACTTAAGACGGCCTTCGATCGCTTGACCGCCAAACCGGCGAATTGACCCCATGCGCACAGGAGGCATTATGAATCAAACCTGCAATCATTATTCCGCAAAAGCGTTTGCAGCCATCGCGGCGGCGTGTTGCCTGCCAGCGGTTTCCAGCTTCGGTCTCGTGCTGAATGTCCCGCAGAAATACCAGGAAAAAGACCAGTGGTGTTGGGCGGGAACTTCGCAGGCGGTGCTGGCGTACTACGGCGATGGCGTCACGCAAAGCAACATTGCACAGTATGGCACCGGCGGCGCCAACGCTCCAAACTACCTTTACGGCAGCGGTACTGACACCGACGGCATTTTCAAATGTGGAGTGGACCTGATCCTGAGCAACTTCGCCGGGATCGTTTCCGTGGGTACCAACAACCTGCTGTCCGTTGAACGCGTCCGGAATGAGATCGAGACCAACAGACGGCCTGTGGTCATCCGCTGGGGCTGGGACTCGGGCGGTGGGCACATCCTGGCGATGTACGGCATTCTCGTGACCAACCGCCCGACACGGATCACGAACGTCTGGCTGATGGACCCGTTCAGCGGGCCCACCATCAGCACTTATGCCTGGGTTTGCCAGGGCAGCACCAATGGTGGAAGCACCCATACCTGGACCCACAGCCTGCCGCTCAGCACCGCCCCGCCCACCCTCCAGGTTACGCCGGGACTGCTGGATTTCGGAGTGGTTGAGGTTGGGTTCTCGGCCACCCAAATGTGCGTCCTCGAAAACATCGGGGGCGGCTGGGCGAACGGCTCGGCGACGGTGGCCTCGCCGTTTGGTATCATCAGCGGCAGTCCGTACAGCCTTCACGGCCTCTCGGCCGACGCGGTGTTCGTCCGCTACAGCCCCACCGCACCCGGCACAAACGTGGCCACGATCACCTTTACCAACGGGTTCCTTATGGGCGAGAGCCCGGGTACAATCTGCACAGCAACCGGAATTGGTTCGCTCTTGTTGGAGGAAGCTTTGGACGCTCCCTACCTGACGTTTGTCGCTAACCCGGCGTCTGCAGGGCCATTCTGGGAGCTGGAGACGAATATCACGCACGACGGTGTGGATGCGGCCGGGAGCGGGATAATCGCTTCCCCGCAGCAAACCTGGGCGTTCAGCACCACCGTCACGGGACCTGGTGTCGTGAGTTTCTGGTGGCAAATGTGGTCGATGACGGGTTTAAGTTTAATGGGTTTCGACGTGAGCGGTGCGGAGCAGGCGGTCATCTCGGGTACCGTGTCTTGGAATCTGTACGCCGCCGTGGTCCCATCCGGCAGCCAGTCGTTGGAGTGGGCCGTCGGCACCTACCAGACCCAACCGCCGTTTTTTGATGAAGGCTGGGTGGATCAAGTCACATACGGGCCGGCAGTAGCCGTCGCTTGGGGTGGCAATGGGCGTGGCCAAATCAATGTGCCGGCGGGACTGACCAACGTCGTGGCGGTGGCCGGCGGCGGTACTTACAGCATGGTGCTGAACGACGATGGGACCGTAGCGGGCTGGAATGTGGATTACAACAACGCGCCGGCGGGGCTGACGAACGTAGTGGCGATTGCGGCGGGGGAGAGCCATAACTTGGCACTGCAAGCCAATGGCCGCGTGGTAGCGTGGGGCCTGAACACCTACGGGCAAACCAACGTGCCGCCGGGTCTGACCAACGTGGTGGCGGTTGCGGGCGGGTTGAACCATAGTCTGGCGCTTAATGGCGACGGCACGGTGGTCGCGTGGGGCGACAATTCCTCCGGCCAAACCAATGTGCCGCCGACCTTGTCAGATGTCGTCACCGTTGACGCCGGAAGATTCCATAACCTGGCGCTTAATCGGGACGGCACGGTGGTCGCCTGGGGAGACAATTCCTCCGGCCAAACGAACGTCCCCACGGGACTGACGAACATCGTGGCCATTGCAGCCGGGGGTTGGCACAACTTGGTGCTGCGCGGCAACGGCACGGTGGTCGCCTGGGGAGACAATGGCGTCGGCCAAACCAACGTGCCCGCTGGACTGACGAACGTCGTGGCCATCGCAGCTGCGTATGGGCATAGCCTGGCCTTGAAGACTGACGGCACAGTCGTCGCTTGGGGTTACAACACCAGCGGCCAGACCAATGTGCCCGTCTGGCTGACCAATGTGGTGGCGGTCGCGGGTGGCGACTCGCATAGCCTGGCCTTGATGGGCGGGCTGGGACCGGCTGCCGGGACGTTGAGCTTGGTGAATTCCACCCTGCGAAGCAATGTTTTCACCATCTCAGTGCCCACAGTCAGAGGCAGAGCCTATTTCTTGGAATACAAAGACTCGCTCACCGATCTCCGGTGGATGATGCGGCAGCCGGTGCCTGGCGATGGCACGATCAGACAACTGGACGATCCTTCGGCCACTACCGCCCAACGCTTCTACCGGGTGCGCCAACAGTAAAGTTCATCTCCTGAAAATGGACGAAGCGCGCGGCATTCAGGGCGCGCCCAAAACTGAACGCAGAAGACCAGTCTGCCGGGCGCAGGATTGAACAGGAGGCAACGAAGGGAACGAAGAGATGAAGGTTGTTTCCACTCTTTGTTTCCTTTATTCGCTTCTGTAGAAAGGCCCCCATTCTGTTTTCAGGCTGGATTTTCGGGCGGAAGCTTTGTCCAATGACCGGTATCGCCTATGGGCCGCACCTATTTGTTCGAATGTTCCAAGTGCGGTTATCGCGCTTGGGTCGCCGGCGGCGCGGACGAGGGCGAACATTTTGCTGTTCAAACCATCGCCTGCGCCGATTGCAAGGCGCTCCATGATGCGGTGGTCCGATTCAAAGCTTCGACGCGGCTCAGGGAAAATCCGCCCAGGACCGCGCCGAAATTCGCCGCGGTGTTGAACCGGCTGCCGCCGCGCGGTGCGCTCCAATGGCTGAAATTTAAACCGGTTTGTCCTGTCTCGCCGTTACATTGCATCCGCATCTGGAAACAGCCGGATAAATGTCCGAGGTGCGGAATTTTTTTGGAGCAAAACGCCATTCCGTTCCGCATCTGGGATTGAACCTGAAACCCAAAGTAGCCGCCGATGTCAGTCGGCGCACACTTTTGGAATGGCGCGGACTTATGTCCGCGGTTACGGATAAAAAGGCCGCGCTTACGGCACGATGACGCGCAACTTTTCGCGCTCGACCGAGAACGTTGTCGGCAAATGACCGACCCACTCGCCGTCCAGTTCAAAGGCCGACGCCGGTTCGCCATCCAGTTCAAAAGCCGCCGCGCGAACGCGTCGCACAACGCTCTCCGGCAATCTTTGCCGCGCGACAAAGTCCGGCAGGCAGCGCAAAAAAATCAGCCAGTTGACGCGCGGGAAAACACAAATTTCCAGCAATCCGTCACACAAATCGGCCGGCGGAAAAATTCCCAATGGTCCGCCGTACAAATGTCCGTTGCCGATCAAAACCAGTTCACCCCGGACCTCCCGGCCTTCGGCGCGGACAATGATCTTTGGTTTTTGTTCCCGCAGGGCCTTCAGCCCGGCGATGAGGTAGGCCAGAGGGCCGATTTTTTTCTTATGCCCCAAGTCCACCAGTTCAATCGCCCGGGCATCAAAACCCGCTCCGGCGAGTTGAGCAAAGAAACGTTGTTGGCGCGTGCCGTTGGCCGAAAATTCCACGCGCGGCAGGTCAATGCGCATTTCGAGTCCGCGTTGCAAAACGTCCCAGGCACGTTCAATCCGCAATGGAATTTTGAGTTCACGGGCAAAAACATTCACCGTGCC
>DLMG01000092.1 GCA_002479245.1 Verrucomicrobia subdivision 3 bacterium UBA7542
TTAACTGACGAACTTGGGCTAACACCCGTTCAAGAAGTAACAGCCGACGCCTGCCGGGTCGTAGTACTTGGCGCGAAGACTGGTGAGGAGACTCAAAAACGGGTCAATCCTCACTTTTGACACTTTTTCCCCCTCAACTCTCAACCTTCAACCCTCAACCATCAAGAATCCACCCACCATTGCCGCTCGAAAAAGTCCCGGTCAATCCGCACCGGCTCAATGCAGCGCGCATCATCTGTTTTGGGGCTGTTCACCGGGTCGCTGACCGGATAAATCTTCAACGGCTCCTCCAGCGGATGCCCCAGCGCCATCTTGTGCGATTCACTGCGCCCGTCGTCACCCCACTGCCGCGAGCCTCCCCCGCCCCCTTCCGAAGACGGGACTGGACGGGACAATTTGCTATTATTAAGTGGCGTTCAAGGAATGGCCGCTGTCGTTCTATGCGAAACATCCCAGCCGCCGCCGAGCGCATTGATCAATTGCACGCTCGCAGTCATTTGTTCCATTTGCAAATTCAACGCAGTGCGTTGATTGCTCAACAACGTCGTCTGCGCGGTAATGACGTTCAGATAGCTGTCAACGCCGAGCCGATAACGGTCAACGGCCAGATTGAGATAACGTTGCGACGAGGCGACGGCGGCGTTTTGTTGTTGAAGTTCCTGTGACAAAATGCGCAATGAGGCAAGATTGTCTTCCACTTCCTGAAACGCGGCGAGCACGGTCTCACGGTAATTCGCCACCGTGCCGCGATAACTTGCCCAGGCTTGTTCGGTAACCGCCTGGCGTTTGCCGGCGTCGAAAATAGTTTCGGCCAGTGAGGCCCCGACCGACCAAACAAAAGCCGGCCCGCTGAAAAGATTTGCCACGCTGCTGCTTTGATAGCCGGCCGAACCGCTCAAGGTGATTGTCGGGAAATACGCCGCGCGCGCCACGCCGATTTGCGCATTCGCCTCCGCCACCCGCCGCTCGGCGGCGGCAATGTCGGGACGGCGTTCGAGCAACTGCGACGGAACGCCCAATGGAACGGCAATTGGTTTTGCGGCGAGCGAATTCGTTATGATGGAAAAAGATGAGGCCGGCTGGCCGATGAGCAGGGCAATGGCGTGTTCCATTTGCGCGCGCTGAATGCCGAGATCGGTGGCTTGCGCTTCGGTCGTGTTGAGCTGCGTTTCCGCCTGCGCGACATCCTGGTCGGAATCAATGCCGGTCTTGTGCAACACGCGTGTCAGCGCAAGCGAATCCCGGTAAGCGTGGACGGTGGAATCCAAAAGTTCTTTCTGCGAATCCAGCGAGCGAAGCGTAAAGTAATCCGCCGCCAGTTCGGATTGAACCGTCAGCCGTGTGTTTTCCAAAACGGCCAGCGTCGCTTGCGCTTCGAATTTGTTGGCCTTGTAGGTATTGCGGATGCTGCCCCAAAAATCCGGTTCCCACGAAGCGTCGAGCGGCAGCGAGTATTCGCTGTAAGTCAGGTCATTGGGCGAGTTAATTGACGTGGTTCGCAAGCGTGTGACCGATGGATTGACGCCGACCGTCGGGAAAAATTGCGAACGTGTCTGTTTGACGACCGCGCGCGCCGACAGAAAATTTGCGAACGCCGCCGCGACCGTTTGATTGGAAATGTTCACCTGCTCTTCGAGCGCGTTCAAATTTGTGTCGGTAAACATTTCCCACCATTGGCCGCGAATCGCGTCGTCCTTTGGCTCGGCGGTTTTCCAGCCGTCAGTTTCCTTGAATTGCGCCGGCGTCAATTCCTTGAAAGCCGCGGGCGTTTGGACGGACGGTTTCGCGTATTTCGGCGCGAAGCTGCATCCGGCAAACAGAACCGGGCACGCAAGTGCAACCAGCATCATCCTGGTTTCCGTTTTGAGCAGTGGGGTCATGGTTTTCATTGAATATCTCATCTGCGCGATCATCCGAATGCCGCCTGCGGAGCCATCCCCGCCAGCTTCCTTTTGTGCATCCGGTTCCACCAGAGACTCAAACGATCAAGATAAAGATAAACCACCGGCGTGGTGAACAGGGTCAGCACCTGGCTCAAGATCAATCCGCCGATGATCGTGATGCCAAGCGGACGGCGGAATTCCGAACCGGTCGCATTGCTCAAAACCAGCGGCAGGGCGCCGAAGATGGCCGACATGGTCGTCATCAAAATCGGACGGAACCGCAGCAGGCAGGCCTCATAAATCGCATCGCGCGAATTTTTTCCCTCCTCGCGTTCCGCCGTGATCGCGAAGTCCACCATCAGGATCGCATTTTTTTTCACGAGGCCGATGAGCAGCAAGACCCCGATGATGGCGATGACGTTCATGTCCTCCCGGAAAATCAGCAGGGCGAGCACCGCGCCGACGCCCGCCGACGGCAGGGTGGAAAGAATCGTGATGGGATGAATGTAGCTTTCATAAAGAATTCCCAGCACGATATAGACCGCCAGCAGCGCGGCGATAATCAGATACAGTTCATTCCCCAGCGATTCTTGAAAGGCCTGCAGCGTTCCCGAAAAACTGCCATGCACGGTTTCGGGCATTTTGATTGTTTGCTCCATTTGCTGAATTGACTTCACCGCGTCGCTCAGGGCGAATCCCGGCACGAGATTGAACGAGATGGTGACGGATGGGAATTGGCCCTGATGATTCACGGCGATGGGCGCGGTGGTGGGCTGGTAATGGGCGATGGCGCTGAGCGGCACGACCGAATTATGGTTGGTCGCGCGCAGATAGATGGCATCCAGCCCCTGCGGACCCTGCCAGAATTGCCGGGCCACTTCCATGATGACGGGATATTGATTCATGGAGGTGAACATCAGCGAAACCTGCGCCTGCCCGAACGCATCGTAAAGCGTGTTGTCAATCGTCTGCGCGGAAATGCCCAGTCGCGCCGCCGTCGCGCGGTCATAAACGAGCGATGCCTGCAGGCCGTTGTTTTGCTGGTCGGTGTTCACTTCGGTGAATCCGGGCAGTTTTTTTACCTGCGCCAGCAGAACGGGTCCCCATTTCACCAGATCATTCAGGTTGTCGCTTTGAATCGTGTATTGATATTGCGCACTGCTTTGGCGTCCGCCGATGCGCAAATCCTGGCCGGCCTGCAAAAACAACGACGCGCCAGGCACGGCCGCAAGCTTGGGCCGCAGCCGGGCAATGACCTGGTCCGCGCGGAGTTTGCGTTCTGCGAGCGGTTTGAGCGCCAGGAAGACAAACCCGCCGTTGGCTGCGCCGCCGCCGCCGGTGAACGCAACGACATTTTGCACCGCCGGATCGTCCTTGATGATGTTGACAAAGCGCGCCGTGGACGATTGCATGGCCGGGAACGAGGCGTCCTGCGCGCCTTGAACCCCGCCCATGATCGTGCCGTTGTCCTGCTGCGGGAAAAATCCCTTCGGCACAACGGCAAAGAGAAAAATATTCACGGCAATCGTCAGCAAAAGAATCATCAGCGTGATCGCCGGATGCCGCAGCACGACTCGCAGGCACCGGTCGTACGCATTGAGCACTTTTGCAAAAGCCGTTTCGCTCAGGCGATAAATCCAGTTATGCTCCTCCGGTTTGCGATACCGCAGCAAACGCGAGCACATCATTGCCGTGGTCGTGAGCGAAACGACGAGCGAGACGAGTATGGCGGTCGAGAGCACGACGGCAAATTCGCGGAACAAGCGGCCGACGATGCCGCCCATCAGCAACAGCGGAATGAAAACCGCCACGAGCGAAAGGCTCATGGAGAGCACGGTGAA
>DLMG01000384.1 GCA_002479245.1 Verrucomicrobia subdivision 3 bacterium UBA7542
TCGAGGAGGGCGGCTCGCTCACCATCATGGCGACCGCGCTGGTGGACACCGGCAGCCGCATGGACGAAGTCATTTTTGAAGAGTTCAAAGGCACGGGCAACATGGAGGTGAATCTGGACCGCGCGCTGGTGGACCGCCGCATTTTCCCTTCCATCAACATCGAACACTCCGGCACGCGCAAAGAGGAACTGCTCTACCACCCGGATGAACTGGACCGGATCGTCCTGCTGCGCCGCGCGCTCACCGGCGTCCCGCCCGTCGAGGCGATGGAACTGCTTTTGGGCAAACTCAAGAAAACCAAGACCAATATCGAGTTCCTGCTCGGCATGACTGTGAGTTGAGTTTCAAAGCGGCGTCCAATAGCTGGTGTTCTTTGTCGCCAGCCAGATGGGGCTGGTCCTCCCCGGCCTGCTGCCGATGAACCTGTGGAAAAGTTTTCAAACCAAAAACCGGAGTTGAACAAAGCACCAGTAACCGATCAGGAAGCTAAACGGGTTCGTTTTTTCTCCGCGTCTCCGCAACTGAAAGGTGTTGGCGAAACTTTTAAAAATTCGCATAATTATGCCTGCGTGCGACCCTAAAACCATCATGATTACCGAAGAAAACTTCCTCGATTTCAAGTGCCCCTATTGCGGCGAACCGGTTTCTTTTCCCGAAAACGCGATGGGCTCCGCCCAGGAGTGTCCCAACTGCATGGAAAGCCTCATTGTGCCGGAGGCCGGCAGCGAAACGGGCGAAAAGATTCCCATCCCCATCACCACTCCCCGGCTGGTTTTAAGGCGGTTCGCCATGAACGATTGGGAGGGATTGATGAAATTGCTGTCCGATGAGGATTTTCTTCAATACACGGATGGCCTGGCGGTGAACGAGGAGGAGCAAGTGCTGCGCTGGCTCGAAAGCGACAGCACGATCAAACTGACGACACCAAACCAGATGTTCCGTCTGGCCATTGAACTCCAGGACGGCAACCAGCTCATCGGCCATCTCGGCTTGTGGTTTCCCAAGCCGTCCCAGGCGATGCTGAACATCAATTTGCACCGGAATTATCAGCGGAAGGGGTTCGCGTTGGAGGCGGTGAAGGCGCTGCTTGGCTTTTGCTTTTGGGGAATCAAGCTGCACCGCGTATCGGCCAGTTGCGACAGCCGGAACACGGCCGCTTGCCGGCTGTTCGAGCGCGTCGGCATGAGGCGCGAGGGGGAATTTGTGAAAAGCGAACCGGTGGCCGAAGGCGGCTGGGCCAACTCCATCTGGTACGCCATCCTGGAAGAGGAATGTCAGAAAGACACCGGCAGCCCGGAGGGAAGTTCAAGTTAAGCCAGACACGGCGGTTGAAGCTGACAGCGGTGCGCTGTTGCCGAAAGTCCAGTTTTTCGGGCCGGCTTCCGTATTCCGCTTGCCCAACTGGTTCCCGGTTTTATCATCAGGCATAATTAGCCATGAGCGATACCAACCCGAATCCTGAGAAGCGAATTGCATTGTTCCAACGGAAAGAAATCCGCCGTGCCATCCATAATAACGAATGGTGGTTTGTCATTACCGACGTAGTCGCCGCGCTGACCGATTCGGCAAATCCGCAGGGCTATTTCAAAGACATGCGCAAGCGCGACCCGCAGTTGGCCGAAGCCCTCAAAGGGGGGGGGCAAATTGCCCCCCCCCTTGGGCTGGCGTTCGACACATCCGGTGGACGGCAGACGCTCCAGTGCTGGAATACCGAGGGCATCTTCCGTCTGATTCAATCCATTCCCAGCCCGAAGGCTGAACCGTTCAAGCGCTGGCTGGCGCGTGTTGGTTACGAACGTATCCAGGAGATTGAAGACCCGGAACTGGCCACCAAACGCACGCGTGCCATATACAAAGCCAAAGGCTACTCCGATGACTGGATCGAGAAACGGATGCGCTCCATCGCCATCCGCGACGAACTCACCGACGAATGGAAAAAACGCGGCGTGAAGGAGCAGCGCGAATACGCCATCCTCACCGCCGAAATTTCCAAGGCCACGTTCGGCCTGACACCGACTGAATACGCCGAGTTCAAGCGGCTCAAACGCGAAAACCTCCGCGACCACATGACCGACCTGGAACTCATTTTCTCGATGCTGGGCGAGGCGGCTACAACTGAAATTGCCCGCAACTGCGACACGCAGGGTCTTCCGCAAAACCAGCAAGCCGCGCACGACGGCGGCGGCGTGGCCGGCAACGCCCGGCGCGAACTGGAAAAGAAAAGCGGACGCAAAGTCGTCACCAGCGAAAACTATCTGGCACTGTCGCAGGGCGCGAAGAAGGTTAAGAGGATCGAATAAGAGCATGCGTTCAAATCGAATTTATCCAAAAGTATTCATCGTTCGCTCGGCTTGTTTAGGCGCGTGTCTTTTTCTCATTGCGACCAATGCAGAGCCGCAAACAAACAAAAACGGAAATTCCAAACCAGTTGCAGCGATGGATACCAACATTGTTGAAAATGCGATGGCGTTGATTCGCAAACATGAGTTTCGTCAAGCTCGCGAACTTCTTCAACCGGCCGCAGAGAAAGGAGAAGCTGAGGCACAGGCATTGTTGGGTCAGATGTATAATGCTGGCTGGGGTGTGCCGGTGGATTACGAACAAGCATTCAAATGGTGGTCGCGTGCAGCTGAAGGAGGAAGCGCCGACGGACAGTGGGGATTGGGATTGCTTTACGATGATGGTAAGGGTGTTCCTCGCGATTCTAAGAAAGCCGCGGAGTTGTGGGGGCAGGCGGCGGATCGGGGAAACGTTAAAGCCACTGTCAATCTGGCCTTCCTGTATCAAGAAGGTCGTGGAGTTGAACGTGATCTCAAAGAGAGTGCACGGCTCTTCAGGCTCGCCGCACAAGCGGGAGAACCAGCGGCACAACTAAACTACGGATTAAAACTTTTATATGGTGAGGGTATCGAACAAAACCAAGTGCTTGGCTGTGCTTGGATAGGTGTCGCAGCGGAGTCTCCCCGCACAAAAGGATCGGGTTTTGCTGAGAAAATCCGCAAACAAAAAGACGAGGCGTGGCGCGAATTATCGGCCAATGACCGCGAGAAGGCAGAGAAACTCAAAAAGGAAATTCAGTCGCGACTTAAGACTGATTGAAACATTTCATGGTGGTAAATCTCGTGCACTTTACCGTTTCTCGTTACCCCATCCGTCTGCGGACGAAGATGAAACACAGCACGAGCACCACCGCTAGCAGGTGGCTGAGCCAGCCCGTTTCGCGGCCAGGGTTGCGGTTTTCATTCCATAACTCCATTTCGTCCAGCGCGTTGACTCATGGCAAAACC
>DLMG01000418.1 GCA_002479245.1 Verrucomicrobia subdivision 3 bacterium UBA7542
CCCTGCTCCGTCTCGACGCGCAACGTCTGTGAGCCTTCAAAATAACCGCGTCCCTGGATCACCTGCACGCCGCGCATTTTGGCCAGCGTGGCCACGCCGCCGCCGAGTTTTTCCAGAATGGACTCCTTCCACGCGCGCAGTTTCGGCAAATCCACCGTCGGCGGCGTGAACGTGATGCCGCGATGTTCGGAATCCTTGGCGGCGGTGATCTGGTGCGTCGCGTAAAGCAGCGCCTTCGACGGAATGCAGCCGCGATTCAGGCAAACGCCCCCCAGCCGCTTCTCGCGTTCAACGAGAATGACTTTCATGCCCAGGTCGGCGGCGTAAAAAGCCGCGGCGTATCCGCCCGGTCCCGCGCCGACAACCACGATTTGAGTTTTGATTGGGTCCATAGGAAAAAATGGAGTGATGGAGTATTGGAGTATTGATTGATTAGTCGCCGCCGCCGTAGGCAATGTTGCTCTCTTTCAGCACGAGATGGTCAATCCAGTCACCGGCCATCTCCTTGCGCTCAAGACTTTCCACAAGTTTCAAAAGGCCGTTTTCGAGTTTAAAGGCCAGTGCGTTCAGTGCATCGAAGTCCGCCGGTTGAAGTTGCCCTGCTTTGTGATAAGCGATGAGTCCGGAAACCGACTCGCCAAGTGAGCCGAGCGCGAAGTTTAAAAACTGCAGATATTCGCGGATGGAACGCCGGCAATAACCTTCGGCGATGTTTCGATGCACCGAATCCGCGGAGGCAATTCCCTGCGATGCGACTCGTCGCAAATCGTAAGGCCACATCCGGAAAACACGACTGCAAGAAACGTAAAAATCAATCGCATCCTGCCACACCCGCAGTTGCTGATACCCGCGATTTTTGTTTCGATAATTCGTTTCCATATCTCATCACCCCAACACTCCATCACTCCAATACTCCGTTCACAGTTTTATTGCTTCCTCGCCAAAGTCTTCCATCGCTTTCACGAGATCCACCATAAACCGCGCCGCCGCGCCACCGTCAATCACCCGATGGTCATACGACAATCCCAGCGGCGTCATCATGCGCACCTCGACCTTGCCGTCGCGCGCGACCGGTTTCATCGCGCCGCGGCCGAGGCCGAGAATGGCCACTTCCGGTTTGTTGATGATGGGCGTGAAATGCGCGCTGCCGATGGCACCCTGATTGGTGATGGTGAACGTGCCGCCTTTCATTTCCTCCGCCGTCACCTTCCGGTCGCGGGCCTTTTGCGCAAGTTGTTCCAGTTCCTTCGCCAATTCGAGCACGCTCTTCCGGTCCGCGTCGCGGATGACCGGCACGATCAAGCCCTGCTCGGTGTCCACCGCAATGCCGATGTGGAAATATTCCTTGAACACAACCTCCTGCGCGATTTCATCAAGGCTGGAGTTGAAAATTGGATGTTTTTTCAACGTCCCGACCAGCGCCTTGAGCACGAGCGGCGTGAGCGTGAGCTTTGCGCCCTTTTTCTCATAAGCCAGCGCGTATTTCTTCCGCAACTCGTTGAGCCGCGTGAAATCGGCGTCGTCGAATTGGGTGACGTGCGGGATGGCATTCCAGTTCTCCCACATCCGCCGCGCAATCACTTGGCGCAGTTGCGTCAGCGGCTTCTTCGTCACCGGCCCCCATTTGGAAAAATCAATTGATTCGGCGGCCGGTTTTGCCGGCACCACGGCAGCAACCTTGGGTTTGTCCGTCGCTTTCTGCAAACGCGCGATATAGGCGCGGATGTCGCCGGTGACGATTCGTCCGCCCGCCTCGCTGCCGCGCACCTTGGACAAATCAATGCCCAGCTCGCGCGCGAGCCGGCGGATGGATGGCGAGGCGACCGGCGCGGCCACGGGCTTCGGAATTTCCTCCCCGTCCTCGGCTGCCGATTCTTCAACCGGCGTTTCGGGTTCCGGCTCCGGCGCGGCCCATTTCGCGGCGGGCGCGGCGGCGACAACCGGTTGATCACCACCGCTCAATGAGATGAGGCGCTGGCCGACGCTGATTTTGTCGCCTGCTTTGACGTAAATTTTCGTGACAACACCGGCGGCCGTGGACGGGATGGAAGCCACGGCCTTTTCATTTTCCAATTCGAGAATGGCCTGATCCTTGGCGACAGGGTCGCCTTCCTTCACGAAGACATTGACCACGACGCCTGAATCAGCGCCTTCACCGAGTTTGGGAAGTTTAACATCCATAATTAACAGGGGGCAAGTTGGCGGAAAACCCCGCATTGTTCCAGTAATTATTTTGTGCGCTCAACGACGCGGGACGCAACCGGCCACTGTAATCATTCTTCTCTGCCTGGGAGCGCCGGCGTCCCGCCGGCTCGCCGTGTTGGACAAACAGTCCTGCCTGCCGACGAGACGTCGGCGCTCCCAGGGTTCGCCATCCGGCTCAGTCCCAATACACAGTTGGTGGCGGCAGCAAGATACGCCAATCAACGCCCCTTTTCCCAATCCCGCACCCGGCCGGGAATAATCCGGAACAGCGGAAGCAGCGCGGGAACTTTTTTGCCAACAATGATTGACAGAATCACCCCCAAAAACTACAAAGCCGCCTGCCCAATCTTAACTGGGTCACACCATGCGCCACGTGAATCCAATCCGGAGTGGTCCGAACCGCTGTGAGCCCGCTTGCGGCCATGCTCTGGTAATGAGCAGCCATTATGGCACGTAATCCTTGCTGTCAATCACCCGCCGCGCGCGCAGACGCTTTGCCGGAACCGCTGGCCTGGTTTGCCGGCATGATTGACCACTGCTACGATTACGCCGAAGCCGCCAAGGCGCAAGGCCGGCCGGTCGTGGGCATCCTGTGCGAGTTCACACCGCGCGAAATCATCCTCGCCGCCGGCGCCGTGCCGGTCTGCCTGTGCGGCGGCTCCGCGGAAACCATCCCCGCAGCGGAGCAATATCTGCCGGCCAATCTGTGCCCCCTGATTAAATCCACCTTCGGCTATCACGTCAAAGGCTCAAACCCATTTCTAAACTGGTCGGACCTGGTGGTCGCCGAGACGACCTGCGACGGGAAGAAGAAGATGTTCGAGCTGATGGGCGCAACGAAGCCGATGTATGTGCTCGAACTGCCCCAGAAAGCCGATGACCCCGACGCCCTCGAACACTGGACGCGCGAAGTGCGGAAACTCAAGGAACACCTGGAGCAGCGCTTCCACACGAACATCACCGATGAGAAGCTTCGCGAAGCGATCCGGCTGATGAACCGTGAGCGCGGATTGCGGCGGCAACTGGCGGATTTGATGACCGCGGACAATCCGCGGCTGACCGGCCGGCAATTGATCGAGTTCAAGAGCATCATTTCAGGCATCGAAGCGGATCTGCAGCAGTACGAACGGGCGATTCAATATTTCGGCGCCCCCGGAATGGTGGGTGCCCTATCAGAACCAGAAGGTAGGGCGCGTCACTCCGTGCGCGCCGATCTGGGGAATCGCGAAGGCGGCGCGCAGGGGACTGCGCGCCCTACCATTGGCAGTCCATCCGCATCGCCGGCCAAACCCGAACACAAAGTCCGCGTCATGCTGACCGGCGTGCCTATTGTTCACGGGGCGGAACGTGTTTTGGAAATCATCGAAGATGCCGGCGCGGTCGTAGTCGGCATGGAAAATTGCACCGGCCTCAAGCCCATTCTCGACGATGTGGATTTGGACGAGCCGGATCCCCTCTGCGCCATCGCCCGGAAATATTACCACCTCCCCTGCTCCGTCATGACGTTGAACACGCGGCGATTCGAAATCCTCCGCTCGCTGGCCGCGAAATTCCGTCCGCAGTGCGTCATCGAACTCGTCTGGCAGGCTTGCCTCACCTACGACATCGAATCATTCCACATCCGCAAATTGGTCGAGGAAGAACTCCACCTGCCCTACCTGAAAATCACGACAGATTATTCGCCGTCGGATTCGGCGAGAATTTCTGCGCGTGTCGAAGCGCTGCTGGAAACCGTCCGAGGCCGTTAGGCTGCCGAAACCCGGGCCTGACCGCATTACAGAACCGACCAGCCAACGACCAACCAGCCATGTACCGCCGTCGGTGAAGAGCGAGCCTCCGGAAAGATCGGCTACGATCTGCCGTGAGCCGATACACAATATAAATAATAAATAACTTGCCTTCGTGGCGGCTGCATACAGAATTTTCGCTAATACAGATGCGTCAACGTTCTGTGAATCACTCGCGAACATCCGACCTTCATCCGGTCATGGCGGCAGGGTGTTGTTCGACGTCAGATGAGGCCGCGCAGTGCCGGTTAGTTAACTCCAACGAAAGGAATCCCCTTGAGCCATCATACTCGAATCATCTCGCTGGCCTTCGCTTCGGCGTTGGCCTGGACGGCTACCGCGGCTGACCCCGCCGGCAGCTCGTCCGAAACCCCATCCACTTCTCCCTCTTCCCCCACCAAACCGCCTGTCGCGGCTGACGGCCCTTCTGCCAGCCCGGCAGGCGCCACAGTGGCGGCCAAAGCAGAAAAACCGCCGCCACTGCCCCTGCATGAAATCGAAGGCAACGGCGGTGTTTTCTCCACCTTCTCGGCTTACCTCGTGAACCCGCCGAGAAACGGCGAGCCGGTCGGTCGGCCCAGCATCGGGTTTGGCTACATCAATATGGGCTACGGTCGAGACCTGGTGGCGCTGACGGTGACAGAAACACCCTGGGAACGTCTCGAGCTGGGATTCGGCTATGATCAGCTCAACCTGGGGGATCTGCCGACGGCGATCGCGGCGCCGCCAATGAATGGTCCCCGGATTGACAACACGCTGGCGATGTATAACGCCAACGCGCGGCTGCTAATTCTGAAGGAAAACGAATTCGACCAGAAATGGCTGCCGGCGATCACGGCCGGGATTCATTACAAGTACAATGATGGCGTCAACCGGATCGATGACCAGCTTGGGGGCGGGCTGTCCACGACGGGGCTCTCGAACCATGAGGGTTTGGATTTCACGCTTTACGCTTCCAAGATGCTCACGTTTTTGCCACGGCCAGTGTTAGTGAACGTGGGGGGGCGGGCGACCAAGAGCGCGGAGATCGGCTTGTTGGGTTTCACCGACGAATACAGCTTTCTCTTTGAAGGCAGCGTGGTGGTATTGGTCACGGACCGGATCATGTTGGCTGCTGAATACAAACAGCAGCCCAGAGGGTTCACTCCAATTCCCGGTCTCATCGGCGCGCCAGATGACTGGTGGACCATTGATGCCGGCTATGTGGTCAACTCACACATGACTGTGGCGGTGGGCTACGGCCACTTCGGCACAGTGGCCAACCATGAGGCCAACGGCGTGTGGGGCATCACCACGAAGTGGGAGTTCTGAAAACAACAAAACAACACAAAGAGAAACATGGTATGAAAGCGATCAAGAATATTGGACTGGCAAATGTGCAGGCGGTTTACAGCGGCCCGGAAGGGCGGCTCTGGCAACTCCTCATGGGCGAGCAGATCCACATCGGCGGGCTGACCTCCTCGATGGACCTGGCGGAACGCGCCGGCATCGCGGAAGGCTGGTCGGGGGTTGACCTCTGCTGCGCCCTCGGAGCGGGAATGCGTTTTCTGGTGCGGTTCCGCAAGGTGGCGCGCATGACCGGCGTGGACGCCACCCGCGCGATGCTGGATTTGGGGCAAAAGCGCTGCACCGAGGAAGGCCTGGCGGACCGTATGAAGTTCGTCGAAGCCAATGTTTGCGCCACCGGCCTGCCGGCGACAAAGTTCGATTTCGTGTGGGGTGAAGACGCCTGGTGCTATGTCGAAGACAAGGCGAAGTTGATCGCCGAAGCGGCGCGCCTCATCAAACCGGGGGGGCTGATTGCCTTCACGGACTGGATGGAAGGGCCGGCCGGACTCACGGATGAGGAAGCCAAACGGTATCTCGGCTTCATGAAGTTTCCCGGGGTGCTCCGCATGGAGGAATACGGTTCCCTGCTGAAAGCGAACAGTTGCACCGTGCGCGCGGCCCAGGACACCGGACGGTTTGCGAAACACGTGCCGCTCTACCTCGACATGATCGAGAAACAACTGACCTACGACGCGCTCAAAATCATCGGCTTCGACATGGCGCTCGCGCAAATGCTGATTGGTGAAATGCGCTTCATGCAATCCCTGGCGGAAAAAGGGAAAATCATTCAGGGTCTGATGGTGGCGCAAAAAGGCGCGTAAGAGCGTGTTTAAAAGAGCGTCTATGCCGCACCGTTTTTCGTTGGGAGTTCCGCCTTTAGGCGGTTCCAACGCGTTGCCGCCTGAAGGCGGGACTCCAAACCCGGATGCTGAATCGGGCGGATTCACGGCGGCACTACTTCGATGAAGGTTTTTTACAGCAGCCCGTGGGTCCCGGTGGAGTGGATTGAGGCCCACGGTCTGCAGCCATGCGGTGTCTGGTTCGCGGAAGATTTGGGCTGTGGTGTGCTGCCGCTTTCCGCCGGAGTCTGCGCCTTTTCCGAAGCGGTGCTCCGCTTCGCCGAAACGCATCACGACTCGGCGGTGATCTTCACCACCGCCTGCGATCAGATGCGCCGGAGCTTTGACGCATTCACCGGTTCGCAACCGGTCCGGGCTTTCCTGTTCAACCTCCCCGCCACCTGGCAATCCCCGGTTGCTTTGCGGATCTTCCGCACCGAGGTCGAACGTCTGGGCCGCTTTCTTCAGGTGCATGGCGGTCATGCACCAACGGCAAAAGACCTGGCGCAAATAATCGAACGCCGCAGCCAGTCCAGGAAATGTCTGCTGGAATTGGCGCCGCGCTGTTCCGCCCGGCAATATGCCGAAGCCATTGCCCGGTTTCATTGGGACGGTTCAGTCTGTGTGCCCGACCATCCGCCGTCGCCGTCTTCCCGCGCCATCCCGCTCGCCATTGTCGGCGGGCCGTTGACAGCGTCGCAGTGGGGTTTGCTGGACTTGATCGAAGCCGCCGGCACACGGATCGTGCTGAACGCCACCGAGTCCGGCGAACGGAGCCTGTTGCCTCCGTTCCGGCTGGAAGGATTCAGTGACGATCCCATCGGCGCGGTCGCGCGCGGGTATTTCGAGAATTGTGCGGACGTTTTCCAGCGGCCCAACACACGGCTTTATTCCTGGCTGGTCGAACGCCTGATCGCCCGGGGCGTCCGTGGAATTGTGCTCTGGGTCCACACCGGCTGCGAT
>DLMG01000065.1 GCA_002479245.1 Verrucomicrobia subdivision 3 bacterium UBA7542
CCGGAGTTTTGAGACAGTCTCTAAACTGCGATCCTGTCCGGTTTGATAAATCCCATGCGGATGATCTTCATTAGCCATCATTGGCTTGCCGCGCTATCGGCGAAGCGAGAGAATGCGGTTACTGATAACAGGTATGAACAAGCATCAATTTCCGCCGATCCAGGATAAAGCCCACTTCCCGTTGCTTTCAGCGAGCGACGAACTGCCGTGCGGACATCTGATGGCCTGCGAGCGGTTGGTCTTTTTTGCAGCCGAAGATCCGGCCGCCACGGCTTCTGTAATTCTGAAGGAGGGAGTCGAATGGCATCTTTACGGCGACACCCGATGGCCTGCGCTGTCTTCCTGGCTGGAGATCAACACTAGTCCTGGCAGTTTTCCTGGCTACAGTGGCGTCTTGGTGATGACCTACGAGATTTCTGATAACAAAGCTGATCCGTTTGATTGGATTGCGCGCAACGGGCCCCTGTCTCAAATTTTCCCCGAAGAACGCAGCGCTATGGCTATTCAGCAGCGGCTCAAAATGCTGCGGCAACAGGCAGCTTCAACGGAACAAGTGTCAGGGCCGACCGACTCCGAACCACGATACATTCAAAGTTATTGCATCTACCGAGGACAACGTGACGTTAGACTCATTGCCAGTTATACGGATATGCTGAACAGCGAGGGCATTCCCATCCAGCGCTACCGAATGGCGAACGTCCAACCTTACGACATTGAAGTCTGCCGATTCACTTTACATGCCCTGTTCCGTTTGAACGAAGCCAGAATGGCCGGGATGAAGTTTATAGCCATTCCGCAACTCGAAACCTGCGAACCCCTGAATCTTTCGCCCGACACAAAGAACCCGCCTTGGGCACGGTTTCATCCGTCGCGAGTTTTGCGAACTCGACCGGCAGTCAGAGCAATTCCAACTCCCGGGAACATGATCGACGGAGTTATGTACATGGAGACTGCTCAACAAATCATGGAAGCGAGGCGGTTGGAGGCCAATCTCCATATGCTCGCATTTGAACTCGAGGCGCGACCACGGTCCGCAATTTCGAACGACGACGATGCTTGCATGGGGGCTTTCAGCCATCGTGCCAACGGCGGTGCCATTTACGTATTGCCCGATCGCCTGGTTGAGGAGTTCGACAACACAGATTGCGACGAGATTCGGATGAAGGACATCAAGCTTCCCTTCCGAAACCTGTTCCTGAAATTTACGCCTCCACAATCCCTTTTCCTAGCAGAAGGTGCTCCGGTCGACGGCTGCTACATTGTTAAGCAAGCAGACGAATACCTGTTCTCGCTGACGTCACACTGGGCCGGGGTGGATTACAGTCGATCACTTTCCATCGCGTGCCTCGATCCCACATTCAGCCTGCACTTGCCGGCACCAGAGTTCAGTTTGGACAAGCCGGTCCAGGATACAGACCTGTGTATTAACGCTGCCGTGGAACTCGGCATCAAAGATTTCCTAGAAAGAAATGCCCCGCCCACGGATAACATCAGTCAAACCGTCACTCGTCCCGATGGAACGACTGCTCAAGTGATTGATGTCAGGGCCGAAAGTCGGAGAAGGAGAATTGAAGTATTTCAGTCCCAAGAACCTGTTTTTCGCGCCTGCCTAAATACCATCGTCAATGCAGCCTGCTTCATTTCGTTTCGACCTGAAGACATCACTGAAGAGTGGGACGGTGAGCCGCCTGCTTGGGTAATCGAGGCCCTCAACGACAATCGGGATACCCGCAGTGCCAGAGATCGCAAACAGCATGCATTGCGCGCCATTGCCAGCGGTGATTACACACGGATAAGAATCTGTGGGAAGAACCTGTTTGCGGAAGTTCCCCACGAAGGTGCCACCGGTCATGGTGTTTCGCCGCGGGCGCATTGGCGCCGCGGCCACTGGCGCCGGCAGAGACACGGAGTAGGTCTTTCCCTCGTAACGCCCCGTTGGATCCGGCCGACAATCGTCAAGAAAGACAATGGCCCGTTGGTCGAAACCCGGATTTACGACGTTCAGGAGCCTCCGAGTTCAGAAAAAGGCTAACATTCTGCCGAGGACAGATTACTCAAATGATGAATCCGTCAGCCTTTGCTCTTGGCCTTAATCTTTCGCCGGAACGCCGACTTGTGGATAAAATCTTTCTCCGCGCTTTTAATTGCCGCTGCCGCGCACTTTAATTCCGGTGTGGCGACTTTGCACATCCAACCGGTTCAATCTCTCGACGCGCCGGAACTGGCGTTGTAGGTGTCAACTCTTGCCTGTGCGGTAACGTCCGTGTGATTCTGCCAAGGCCATGGTGAGTTGGCTTTCTTCGATGGCCTCTTGCGGATAATCGCTCAAGTCGAATTCAAGACTGTCGCCCTCGAAAGTTGGATAAAGCGCAGCGAGCTTGGGTATCGCGGTCTCGGCGAGGCGGAAATAATCTTTGTCAATTTCGATTCCAACTGACCGGTAGCCGACTGCTTCGGCGGCGGCGATGGTTGAACCGGATCCCATGAATGGGTCGAGCACTGTGCCTTCGCCCAAAGGTAGCAAGGCGCGTACGATGATGCGCATGAAATGCTGTGGCTTCAGGCATGGGTGATCGGAAATGGCTTCTTCGCGTTTCGGGGTGCGCCCGCTGGGAATGACTTCAGGCAGCGGTTTGTCGGCGGAGAGACGCCGCAAGCCGCCGGTTTTCCACTTCCGAAGATTCTCTGCCACCGTCTTTTCGCCGAGCGGCTTGCGGAACAGCATCCACGGTTCGTAAGCGCCCTTTGGCGTGACACAAACTTCCGGAAATTCCTTCTCGGCATTCTTGGGCCGGTCGCCGCCACGAAAGCCGAAGTATAACCGCATCACGGCCGGGCGAACTTCGTAGCCGACTTCGGCCATCGCTCCCTGCACGTGGTGCTGAAGAATGGGATGACCGGCAACGCACACATGGGCGCCGGGAACGAGCGCTTCAAACAGAAGCTTTCCCCAATTGCGGAAGTACGCCCGGAGGTTCTGTTTCTCCTCGTCGGTCAGGACGGTGAAGCGGGGCAATGGATCGCGTTTGTGTCCGCCAATGGTGGGCGGCAGCCGCCAGACGCCGCCGCGTCCATTGCGCAGCTTGGACAGTTCCTTCTCGGAAAATTCGATCAGCCCGTAAGGTGGGTCGGTGCAGACGGCATGAATGGTCTGCGGCGGACAGTCGCGCAGCCAATCGAAGCAATCCGCAAGGTGTATCTGGTACTTCCTCATCGCGCGCAAGTTTCAACTATAGGCGAAAGACAATCAAGCCCGTTCTTGGTATCAACTATAGACGAAATGGACGCCAAGACGATCATCGGCAATTTCGTCCGCCGTCTGCGCGAGCAAAAGAAAATGACGCAGGACGAACTGGCTACGCGTACCGGCATTACTTACCAGTATTTATCCGGTCTTGAGAACGGACGCGAGAATTTTTCCATCGGCATCTTCGAATCACTTGGCAAGGCGCTGGATTTTTCGCTCCCTCAACTTGTGGCGGGGGCGTTTGCCAGTCCATCGGCCATTTCGACCGTCGAGGCCGATCCTGATTATTTTCGGCCACAAGTGCCGTTGCCTCCGGGCTTGAAGGTGTCTCACTTGCAGCGTGCGATGAACGAAACCCAACGGATTGTCGCGCTGATTAACGCGAATCTGTTGGCGAGCGGGGCGAAGTCATTGCCAGAGTACATTCAAGGGAACAACTTTAGCGGATTGGTTTCGAACATCCTCTGTGACGCGATCCACGAAAACTCACCGTTCAAACACAATTCCGATCAAGCGTACCCAGACCTCGTCAATCCAAAAGCCGTCCAGAAAGGCAAGCGCGTCGGTTTGGAGGTCAAATCAACCATTCAAATCGGCAAGGGTGGAGAAAGTCACAATGGACATTCCGGCTGGCATCTCGTGGCATGCTTCGCGATTGACGAAAAGACAGGTAACATACGCTTTATTCATGTCATGTTTGCCGTGCTCAACGGTCACAACCAACCTGAACCGGATTGGGTGTATGTCGGCAGCAAAGTGAACGCTGATACCGGCAGCCGCCGTACCGAGACCTACAACACAACTTTGAAGGGCGCGACAAAACTACGGGATGGCTCAGTTTATCTCGACACCATCGCAATTAACTTCAAACGCTGGCGACAGAGCCGACTCGGACCAGTACCGCCATTTTCGATCTTTGCCGAACCGTAAGTTGATGAGCTTTGGGCGTTGAGGGCTATGAAGTCAGTTGGCACTTTTTGCCGGTGGCGGTCATTGATAGGTGGATGCACGACGCGACCGGCATGGATTTCCCCACGACCCTGCATTTTTGAACTCAACCACCGACCGTGGTGGAAGAAACTTTTCTCCGCGCTTTTCTTTGCCGCTGCCGCGCGGTTTAATTCCGGCGTGGCGAACTTGCACATCCAACCGGTTCAATCTCTCGACGCGCCGGAACTGGCGTTGTATCTGACCCTCCGCCGGGTCGAGGAACACGAGCGGGCAGGGGTGCTGGTGGCCACTAATATCAAAGTGGTCAGGCGGCTGCTGGCGAGCCGTTTCACCGTCGTCTCCGCGCTGCTCACGCCCGCGTGGCTGGAACGGCTCGAACCGCTGCTGCGCGCACGGCCGGAAGACATTTGCGTCTATGTCGCCGAACAGAAGGTGTTGGAAACCATCACCGGCTACCAGTTGCATCAAGGCGCGCTGGCCGTGGCCAAGATTCCGCCGCAACCGGACTTTGAAACGCTCCTGAATAACGCGTCGCGCCCGTTGCTGCTGGCCGCCGTGGAGGGCATTGCCAGCGCGGAAAATCTGGGCGCGGTGGTCCGGAATTGCGCGGCTTTTGGCGTTCATTTTCTGATCGTGGGCGAGACGTGTGGCAGTCCGTTCCAGCGCCGCGCGGTTTCCGGTTCCATGGGCGCCACCTTCGAGCAGCCATTGGTGCAGGTGGACAACCTGGTGGAAAAACTGACGGTGTTGCGGGCGCGGGGTGTGCGGTGTCTGGCGGCGCATCCCCGGCCCGGGGCCAGGAAGCTGGCCGCCGTGGATTTGCGGGGCGACTGCTGCCTGGTGTTTGGCGCGGAAGGACCGGGCCTCACGGCGGCCGTGCTGGCGACGTGCGACGACAGGGTCGAAATCCCAATGCCGTCCCACATGAATTCACTGAACGTGGCCGTCGCCACGGGAATATTCCTTTACGAAGCGACCCGGCAGCGAGGGTGACGTTTGCCCGCCACAAAACTTTCGTTTTCTTGAGCAAATATTTCAACGCAGAGGCGCGGAGAACGCAGAGTTTCGCAGAGTTATTTTTCCTCCGCGCTCCTTTGGTTGCGGTTCCGCCGTGCTATGTCTCTGCGTTAAGGCTTCCAGTCGTTTGGTTGAGCTGCTGCCGTGCCGAGCCGCGAAGATTGCGGATGGCTTCGACTCCTCACCCCGGCCCTCTCCTCGTTTGGCGAGGAGAGGGAGAATTATTTTTGGGGACGATTTACCCAGGGCAGTCATTGCGTTCCAACCTTGGGCTAATGTCTGTAGCGCCTTTGGCGCATTTGAATTGGTGGTAATTTGTGCAATTCGTGTCAAAACGTTGGGCCTTTGCGACTTTGCTTTGATTCAAAATTGGTTGGCACTTCTTCCCGGCGGCGGACATGAATAGATGGATGCACGACGCGACCGACATGGATTTGTTGCGGCAATATGCCGGCGGGAATTCCGATGCCGCCTTTACTTTTCCAAAAATCGTTTGAGCGGCTGCCAGCAATGAGTCCGCCAGCCCCGGTATTGAAAAGGAATAATTCTAGTCGTCGACTTTTGGCAATTTGCCTTCCTGGTAGCTGGTCAGGAATTTCTTTAAAAAACCTTTTTGTTCATCCGGGGCAATGTCCAACGCCTTTTGTTCGGTGGCGACGGCTTCGTTGGTTTTGCCGTTCATGAACTGGATCCGGGCGAGCGTGTCCAAAATGGCGGGTTCCTTGCCCTTGGTGGCCTCATTTGCCCGCACGGCCATTTTTTCGGCGAGCGCCAGATCGCGCTTCTCCAGTTCCGGCTGCGTGGCGATGGTCCAGGCGAGGGAATTTTGCAGCATCGCGTTCTTCGGGTACGCGTCACTCAAGGATACGGCCAGTTTGTAGGCATCGGCATAGTTCTTCCGGCCAAGCAGAATGGAGAACCGGACGGTATCAAGACTGTCGCCCATGGCAGGCTCCGATTTTTTCATCTCGGCGATTGCCGCCTCGGCGGCGTCCCAATCCTTGTTTTTGAGGGCTTGGCTGAGTTTTTTGGACAATTCCATCTCCCGGGCTTGGGCCTGTTGTTGACTTTCATATTCCGCGGCAAACTTGGTGATGTCAAA
The DNA here is from genome assembly GCA_002479245.1 of Verrucomicrobia subdivision 3 bacterium UBA7542. Taxonomy (GTDB): domain Bacteria; phylum Verrucomicrobiota; class Verrucomicrobiia; order Limisphaerales; family UBA11358; genus UBA11358. Next base: position 6,318 of record DLMG01000065.1, read on the forward strand.
ACGACCGGCCAGAATGTCTTCCAACGTCTTTTCGTCCAACCCCATCGGGTGACCGATCCAGGCGATGCGGCCCTGTTGGTTGACGATGAAGGCGGTGGGAATGCCGTTTTGATTGGCAGCGTCCATCCAGGTCACCGCCATGGCGCCTTTGGTTTCGCTGTTTTTGTCGTCGAGGGCGACCCGGTAGGTCATCTGGTCGCCCATTTTTTTCACGAACGGCGCAACCCCGTCATCATTTTGTTCCCAGACATCCTGACCGATGGCAATGAGTCCCCGGTCCTTGAATTTTTGCCATAATTCGTTGAGGTGCGGGATGGAGGCCCGACACGGACCGCACCAGGTGGCCCAGAATTCGACGATGTAAACGTGGTTGGTGTCGAATGCCTTCACCGGCTCGCCTTGCACCCATTTGGCGACCTGGAGTTTTGGCGCCGGATCGCCGACCGTCAATTTCGCCTCTGCCGTGCGTACGGCGACTGCAAGAGTGACGCCGGTCAGCATGGTCAATGCCCGCAGCAATAAAGAGTTTTTCATATCAATTCCTGGGTTGAACGTTTTAAGTTGGGCGCATCTTTTGTTGATGCAAAACCAGTCTTGCCCTGAAAAGCATTTTGTCCAGTTGAATTTGCATTGATGCTTCAGCGGAAATTTTTTCCGAGCGGGATAGGGAATTAGTTTTTGGAAAAAAAGAATAAGAGTTGCCACTTTTCAGGCTGCCGCCGAACACAAAGATTGCCAAATCCTTGAAACTTTCGCATTTTACCGCTGTTTAAGTTCGGAAACACATTTATTCCGTCCTTTAAGATGAAGATTTTTTCCAGTTTGCGGATGTTTGCGTTGCTGGCGCTCGGGCTGACGGCCGTTGCCATCCGGGTCGAGGCGCAGAGCGTGGGCCTTTCCGTTGTGGCTTCGCCCAGCCCCGTCGCCGTAAGCAATTCGCTGACTTACACCATCACCGTGACTAATCTGACTCTTATAACGGAAAATTTTATCATAACCAACACGCTGCCCGCTTCGGCCCAATTTCAAAGTGCCAGCAATCCCTACGGTTCCTTCGGCAACAATGGAAGCATCGTTATATTTTCAGTCACGGGCCTCCCCTACGGCAATGTGGTACAGATGACCGTGACCGCCCTGCCAACGACGGCGGCGTTAGTCACCGATTCGGTGTTTGTGATTTCGGGTGACCTGCTCTACTCCGCTTCCACCAGTGTGGACACTCAAGTTACCAACGCAGTGGTGCAGCAGGCGGATCTGGCGGTGGCGATGACGGGACCGGCGGCGCTGGTCTTCTCCAACGATTGGATGGTTTATGGCGTCAACGTCACCAATCTTGGACCGGACACTGCGTCCGGTATTTTTTTGACCAACACCCTGCCTCCCGGCGTGGGTTTCAAAAGCGTCTCGCCAGCCTTCACACGCCTTGGCAGCGGCAGCAATGTCATTTTCAACCTCGGCACGTTGACGAATCAGGCTTTCATCAATTTCCAACTGACGGTCCAGCCCACTAATGCAGGCACCTGGACTTTTGTGTCGGTGGTCAGCACGAACAATAGTGTGCCCGATACCAATGCTGCCAACAACTCGACCAGCATCAATATTGTCGTGTCCAATTTCTTTTCCGGCCAGTTGTTCGCCTATACCAATTCTGCGCAAGTTCCCAATGGACAGGTGGGATACTTGGAACAGACCATCGTCGTGTCGAATACAGGTCCGACAACGGTTGCCGCCGCGCGAGTGATTGTGTCAGGGCTGACAAACCGGCTGGTTAACGCCGTTGGCACGAACAACGGCAATCCGTTCGTGGTTTATTCCGCCGCTCTCAACACCAACCAAAGCGTGAGTCTGTTGCTGCAATTCTATCCGAACCGGACGCCCTTTGCGTTCGGAGATTCGCAGTTGCATCCGGTGGAGGTGACGCCGCTGGATCTGACCCCGCCGGCGAATTTGAGTTCCAACGTCAACTTCACGGGTATTTTCCAGATGCCCTCCGGCGGCATGTTGCTTGAATTTCCCACTGTCACGAACCGGACCTACACGGTGGAATACAGCTCCAATCTTCTTTCCACGAACTGGCTGGCAGCGCAACCTTCCATTGTTGCTCCAGCCAATTACACGTTTTGGATTGATTATGGTCCGCCCGCAACCCTGAGTCATCCCACCAATTCTGCCATGCGGTTTTATCGCGCGTTCCTGAACCCCTGACGCCATGTCATTCAACTCCATGAGAAACGTTCGCAACCGCGATTTTTTTGCGTGGTGTCTGTCTTTTTGTTTTGCGAGTCTGGCCATGACTGCGGCGGCCCAATCGCAATCACCCGGCCAAAACCCGAATCCCAACGGTCCCATTGCCATACCTCCCGACGCCCAAGCCCAACCCCAACCGCAACCAAGCGTCCAAACGCAGCCGTCCACCGATATCTGGGATCGCTGGGGGATTCAAAAGGTTTCCGAGAACGACGACTGGACGCGTCATTTCCGCATCGGGGCCATGGTCGGACTGAATATCAGCGCCAACTTCAATGTGAAGAACGCAATCACCTTTTCGGGCAAAAATGCGGCGAACGGGATTTATGACGACGGCTACGTGCGAACAGACAACACCGGGAACGCTGGAAATTTAACGAGCAATTGGGGTTACGATAACTTGTCCCAAGTCGTCGGTTCAACGTTGCAAATGCACAGCGCGAAATCTTTTTCCCCGGACCCGACTGGTGGTACCAGTTCGGAAAGCGGTGATTCCGCGTTTGCTGGGTTCGACATGGCTTATGGCGGCAATCTCTGGGATTGGGGACGCGCGAAGATCGGTTGGGATTTGGGATTCGGCCTGCTGCCCATTTATATCAAGGATAACCTGTCCCTGAATGGGACCCTCACCCAAAATGTTTATTCATTTGATATACCCAGCAGCACGACGCACCTGCCGCCGCCGGGTTATCAGGGCGGCCCCAACGGCGGTCCGTGGCTTGGCAGTAACGGTACGCAATTGGCTGACTACACCCCTCCAGGCACTGTAAACCTCACCGGTACGCGCACGCTGGACGTGATGCTCTACACCTTCCGGCTGGGGCCATCGGTGTATTGGGATTTAAATAAAGATTTCGGCTTGTCAGCCAGTGTCGGCCCCGCCGTCGGCATCGTGTCGGGAAGCCTGCAATATAATGAAATAATCGATACCGCAAGGTACACAGGGCAGATTAATGCGACCGACCTGGTGTATGGCGGCTATGTGAACGCGATGTTGTTGTATCATGTTCCGAAAGAAAACGGCGACCTTTACTTGGGCGTGCAATACATGTCGCTGGGCAATGCCACCATCAGCGGCGGCGGCCGGCAGGGACAATTGAATCTGGGCGGACAGGTTTATATTACCGCCGGCATCAACTGGCCGTTCTGAGCCACTGCCGGAGACATTCGCTGGCATGATGTAGCGCGGGCTTTCCAGCCTGCGAGTTCGAGCGACTTTTACGCCTTCGCGGCGCGCCAAAGCGCCGCTCCGGCGCGACGGCGGCCAGTCGCCCGAAACGGAACTGGAAAGTTCCGCCACCAGCGGACAGGAATGTCCGCTCTACAAGAGCTTTCCCCGTCAGCCGGCAACAATTTCGGTTTTTTTGTTTCAGCGCAACTTTTCCACCCGGATTTTCGCGGGGTCGTTCACGCCGAGCTGGAGCAGGGCGGCGTTGGCGTAAATCTCCAGGTTCGGTTTGAATTCCGGCGCATCAAGCGCGCGCCGTTCGCGGTCAAGTTCCTTGATGGCCAGCGTGTCGAGCGCAACGGGGTCGCGGCTGAACCACAGTTGATTCAGCACCGAGGAATAATGCAGCAGACCGTGCGAACCGCCTTCGTATTGGCCGAGGAGCGCATCGGTGATGTTTAGCACCACGCGGTCGCCCAGCACGGGCAGGGCGTAAATTTCCGGCACGGCAACCGCCAGCCGGCCGGGATCATCCGCAAAACGCCGCGTGTTGTCCACGCTGCCCATTGCCAGGCCGTAAAGATGTCCGCAAACGCCGGCATCTTCCTGGTTCAGCAGCGGCGCGATGCTGATGATTTTGGTGATCTGCCGGCTGACCAGCATGGAGACGAAGGATTTTCGCCCGACGCCTTCGCCCTTTTTGCCGAATTCCAAATCGCCCCAGACGAGATTGCCGATGATGGCGGTGTCAGGCTGATAAAAGTTCGTTGGATCGTAGCCCGCTTCCACGCCACCGGCCACCCGCACGCCGAGTTGCGCGCCGAGCTTGAAAAATCCGGCGGCGCGCAAATTGTCCTCGTGTTTGTCCCAGATGATAACGTGTTGCGGCGGCACACCCGCGTCGAGCAACCCGCGAACCACCGCCGCCACGACGGCGGGCCGCGTGCCGCTGAGCATTCCGGCGGTGGAAAACACCTTGATGCCGATGACGTCCTGTGTGGAAACGAGGCTGCGCCAGGCGGCGGTGACCGTGGCTTGGCCGGTGAAATTCGTGATGCCGCGATTTAGCACGGCCTGCACCCGCGTGGGGTCGGGCTGAAAATTGGAGATGGCGTTCGCATTTTCAACGGTAACGACCCGCGCGATGGCGTTGGTGGAATGACCGGCAAACGAATCGGCGGCCCGACCCGGCCAACACGCCAGTCCGACGGCCGCCGCCATCGCCAGCCGCCGGGCCGCTTGCACGAATTGAGTTTGCGCGTTTCTTGACACTTTTGGGTGTGGATGCTACCACCAGCGCCGATGCTGGCCACCAAAAACGAAGGCGAGGGTGGAAGATGGAAACTGGAGAATGGAATTTTTCGACAGCGCGCCGGTTTTCATCTTTCCGCCTTCGCGGCGCGCCATAGCGCCGCTTCGGCGCGACGGCGGCCATCTTCCATCTTCCATCTTCGTTTTTTGCTTTTCCTCGCGCTTGCCCTGTTCGTTGCGGGCTGCACGCCGTCTGGTCCGCGCGCGTTGCTCAAGGGCAAAAAACTTCTGGAGCGCGGCGATTACGCCGGCGCGGTGGCGCAATTCAAGACCGCCACGTCGCTTCTGGCCACGAACGCCCAGGCGTGGAATTATCTCGGGGTGGCGTGCCAGTATGCCGGCCAGCCGACCAATGCGGCGACGGCGTATCAATGCGCCCTGGCACGCGACCGCGATTTGATGGAGGCGCACTACAATCTTGGTTGTTTGTGGCTGGAGCAGAACAAACCGGATGCAGCGGAAGGCGAGTTCACCGCCTACACGTTGCGCCGGCCCAAGGCGCCGGAAGGCTGGCTCAAGCTCGGCCTCGCGCAGCTTCAATCGCACGATGTCACATCGGCGGAAAAAAGTTTCAGCACCGCGCTTTATCTGAGTCCGAACAACGCCGAGGCCTTGAACGGTTTGGGACTCGCGCGGGTCGAACGCGGACGTCCGCGCGAGGCGGCGCAATTTTTTACGGTGGCGGCAAAGGAACAGCCGGATTACGCGCCGGCCTGGCTGAATCTGGCGACGGTGGCGCAACAATACTTGCACGACAACACGCTGGCGCTGCAAAATTATCGCACGTATCTGGCGCTGACGCCGCGTCCGGCGAATTGGGACGCGGTAAACGACATCGCGAACAGTCTGGAGCCGCCGGCGGCGGTCGCGGCGGCGAACCCGCCACCGGCGAATCAAAATCAAACTGCCGCACTCACGGCTGAAAACAAAACGCCGGCGGCCGGCAGCGCGGTTCGCACGACCGGGTTGCCACGAACGCAGGCGGTTGTCCGCGCCAGTTCAAATCCGCCGCGGGGAACAACTCCGGCGCAGATCGTGAAGGTCCAGCCGCAACCGGCGATTGTCGGGACGCCCGTGGCAGAAACGCCGCCGGAACCGGTGACCGGGAAGACGGGTGCCTTGAACAAGCTGAATCCGCTGAACTGGTTTCGTTCTTCCGCGCCGGAAAAAAACGAAGGAACGGTAGTGACGCCCCTGCTCCCACCGGTGGCGAACAACAACCGTGTCGGCGTAACGCCGCTGTCGCCGGTAAATTCCAGCACCCCAACGCAAACTGCATCCGCGCCCGCGCCGAAGCCGGTTGTTGCGCCGAAGCCGGTCAAGATTGTTCAGCCCGCGCCGCCGCCGTTTCCGCGTTACTTGTATCTTTCGCCGCGCAAACCGCAGGCGGGCGACCGGCGGACGGCATTGGGTGCGTTCACCCGGGCGCGGGAGTTTGAGCAGAATTCGCGCTGGCTGGACGCGATGCAATCATATCGTCAGGCGACGGAACTGGATCCGGGCTGGTTCGAGGCGCAATACAATTACGGCGTGATCGCCTTTCGGCTGCG
>DLMG01000374.1 GCA_002479245.1 Verrucomicrobia subdivision 3 bacterium UBA7542
CCGCCGTAAAGAAAAAGCGGGTTGTAGGATTTGCCGGGCGCCTGGGCGACGGCGAGCGCGGCGGCATAGGCAAAATTATTGTTGTTGCCGACGACGAATGATTCAAAGGTGTTTTTTGGATTAAAATGCAGTTCACTATTGGCCGGGCGCTCGTGAGCGGGTTCAGGAGCTTTTTTGACTGGAGCTGGCGCGGATGCGGACGGAGCCGGCACATTTCCCGCGGCAATTTTGAATTTGACCTGTAATTGGCGGCCGGCAGCAGTGGCAAAAGCGTCTTGCAAGAGACTGAGATAATTGTCCTTGAGCCAGACGCCGCTGAATTCATTGGCCGCCTCCAGTGTCACGTTGTTGCCGTCAATCGCACAGGCTCGCAGCGGCGCGAACCACATGTTGTAGGTGTCGTTATTCAGCCTGGAACGGAGATGTTCCCGCGCAGAATTCCAAATTTTTTCAGCTGAAAGTTGCATTTGCACTTTGTCAAAAAGCTCGTTTTTCAAGCGGTTTATTCACCTAGCACCCAACTCAGGGTTGGTCGCTGGTTTCCACCAATGTTCGCCTTGGCAAAGAGCCATGATCCTGAGAAAGCTGACATGCACTTAACTCTACCGCCAAAAGCTTCATTTAACAATCGAAACAACCTGCTTAATTTCAACATCTTACGAAAATCAAGATTCAGACCACCATCATATGTCTGGTAAAAATGATAAGACGCCCCAAACAACTTCAATTAACGTGAGCGTTTTATGCAATTGGAACGAAAGTATCTAGGATAACATATTAACTTTTGTTCACTAGTTATTCACAGGAGGCTAAATCAAGGATTTACTTACTTTCCGTTGCTTTCTGACACGCAATATTTGATTTAGACCGCTTGCTCGCCGGTTTCACCAGTACGAATGCGAACGATGCTCTCGACGGCGCTCACAAAAATTTTTCCATCACCGATCTTGCCCGTCTTGGCCGCTTTGACAATCGCGTCCACTGCGGCCGCGGCCTGTGCATCCGCCAGCACAACCTCAATTTTCACCTTGGGCAGAAAATCCACCGTGTATTCACTGCCGCGATAAATTTCCGTGTGCCCTTTTTGGCGGCCAAACCCTTTTACCTCCGCGACGGTCATGCCCTGGACCCCAAGAGCGGCCAGCGCAGCTTTTACTTCCTCAAGTTTGAACGGTTTGATGATGGCCTCAATTTTTTTCATACCTCGTCCGCGCGTAAATTTTTCTGAACGAATGTTAACAGCCAGACCCATGCTGTAAACAGGAATCTTTGCCGACGCCGGTTTGCGCCCTCCCAAAAACCCGCTGAATCACCGCACCGGAACACGCCGGCCAAACTTTAAGAGTCTTCCGGCAGAATTGGAGCGCTTCCGGTTGGACTAAATTCCCCGGCGTTCTCGGTCATTCTCTGACGGGCGCACATCGAGACCACCACCGGAACGCCGGATTTATCCGGCAGCAACCCGCGCCGGTTGCACACCTGCCGGATGAATCCGGCGTTCCACGCGGACGCGGCATCGTGTATTGGTGGCTGTGTTTGTGCCCTTCTCTGGCTGATGGACCGGGTTTTTCTTCCCCAATTGAGGTGTCTGGCAAATTTCAAACTTCCTGGTAGTGGACTACTTTGGTGGGGCGAGCGCCTGTCGAGCCGTAGCTTGGCGAAGGCTGATCCTCGCGAGCCGGAACTGATGGAATTTGCTGTCAAAAACGGCTCGCCAGTAGTCTCGCCCCACCAATTTAGCTCAAATTGAGCCACGACCAACTCCCTGCGTTCATTGACACCGCTTTTTGCCGCTGTTACCGTTCGCGTTCCGAAAAATGGCGACGGACTACAAAAACACGCTCAACCTGCCGCGCACCGGCTTTCCCATGAAAGCCGATCTCGTTGCGCGGGAACCGGAACGGCTCAAAAAATGGCAGGCAACCGGGCTTTACACAAAAATTCAGGCGGCGCGCGCGAACGCGGAAAAATTTGTCCTCCATGACGGTCCGCCATTTGCCAACGGCGACGTCCACATCGGCACCGCGCTGAACAAAATTCTCAAGGACATCGTCATCAAATACAAAACCCTCCGGGGTTTTAGCGCCCCCTACGTGCCGGGCTGGGATTGCCATGGATTGCCCATCGAATTCAAGGTTTCTCAGGAAATGCGCAAGCAACGTGCTGCCGGCGTCCCGCCGGCAGATCCATCTTCCTCAGGTAGCGCCAGCAATCCGAATGAAATTGGATCTTCCGGCAGGATGCCGGAAGCACCTTCGGAAAACGCCGTCGTGATCCGCAAAACCTGCGAAGCTTACGCCCGCAAATACATTGATATCCAGCGCACGCAATTCAAACGCCTCGGCGTCCTTGGCGACTGGGATAATCCGTATCTAACGCTGAACAAGGAATACGAGGCCGATGAGTTGCGCCTGTTCGCCGACATCGTCGCGCAAGGATTCGTCTATCGCGGCAAAAAGCCGGTTTACTGGAGCATCCCCTGCCGCACCGCGCTCGCTGAAGCCGAGGTCGAATACCAGGACCATGTCAGCCAGAGTATTTTTGTGAAGTTTCCCGTCGTCGGCCAGCCCAACACGTTTGTGCTGATTTGGACGACGACGCCGTGGACGCTGCCCGCCAACCTCGCCGTCGCTTACAACGATAAATTCCAGTACGTCCAGGTCGAAGTCGCGGGTGAAAAATACATTTTGTTTCGCGGTTTGCTGCCCGCCGTTGCGGAAAAATGCGACTGGAGCAATTACAGCGAACAACCGTTCCCAACCGAAAAGCTTGCCGCATTGCAGTTCCAGCATCCGTTCTGCAATCGCACCGGCAAAGCGTATCCCGCCGAATTTGTTACCAGCGACACCGGCACCGGGTTCGTCCACATCGCGCCCGGCCACGGGTTGGAAGACTACGGTCTGGGCAGGAAAGTCGGCCTGCCGATTTACTCGCCTGTGGACGACGACGGTCGCTTCGCGCATACGAGTGATTTGCCGGTCGAGCAACAGATGCCGTCAGAGATGATCGGTAAATCCATCCTCGAAAAACATGGCAAGAGCGACGCGAACGAAGCCGTACTGCATGAACTGCGCGCCCGCCATGCGCTGCTGCATCAGGAGAATTATCATCACAGCTACCCGCATTGCTGGCGCAGCAAGACCCCCGTCATCTTTCGCGCGATGGACCAGTGGTTCATCGAGATTGATCACGTCGTGGCACAGGCCTCCGGCCTGTGTGCTGATGCCCAAAACACAGACCAGAGGTCTGTGCCACAAACCTTCCGCGCTGCCGCGCTTGCCGAAATTGACCGGGTCAAATGGGTGCCGGACTGGGGTGTCAACCGCATCAAAAGCGCAGTACAAACCAGGCCCGACTGGTGCATCTCGCGCCAGCGCACTTGGGGCGTGCCGCTTCCCGCGTTTTACGACGCCAAGGGTGAACCGATTCTCGACGCCCAAATCGTTCGGAATACGGCGGATTTGATCGAAAAACACGGTTCGAACATTTGGTTTGAAAAATCCGCCGCTGAACTTTGGTCGCTCGTGAAACCGAAGAATTGGAAAGGCGCGGAAGCCGTCAACAAATCCAGCGACACGCTGGACGTGTGGATTGATTCCGGGTCGTCGTCGCGCTCCATTTTGATGCGGCGGAAGGAGTTGCAACGTGCTGCCGGCGTCCCGCCGGCAGGTCAAAATATTGGTTCTTCCGACAAGATGTCGGAAGCACGTTGCTGGCAAGCCGACGTGTATTTGGAAGGCTCCGACCAGCATCGCGGCTGGTTCCAATCGTCGTTGCTGCTGTCGCTCGCCGGCAACGGCGTCGCGCCGTTCAAGACCGTGCTCACGAGCGGCTTTGTGGTGGACGCCGACCGCGAGAAAATTTCCAAGAGCAAACAGGCCCAGGGCGGTTACGAGAAACCGCAGACCGCCGAGGCTTACGTGAAAAAACATGGCGCGGACATCGTCCGCCTGTGGGTCGCATCGCAGGATTTCCGCAACGACATCATCGTGAGCGAGGAACGTATCAGCAAAGTCGGCGAGACCTATCGTGTTATTCGCAACGCGTTGCGCTACCAACTCTCAAATCTTTACGACTTCGATCCGGCAAAACACACCGTCACCGACGACAAGCTCACCGGACTCGACCGCTGGATTCTTGGCGAGTTCTCCAAACTCGAGCAGGAAGTCATCAAGGCCTACGACGACTATGAATTTCACGTCGTCTATCAAAAAATCAGCCAGTTCGTGGCCGTGGAGCTGTCCTCGATTTACCACGACGTCATCAAAGACCGGCTTTACACCGATCCGGCCAATTCGCAGCGCCGCCGCTCGACGCAGACCACGCTGCACCGGCTGGTGACCAGCCTCTGCCAGATGCTCGCGCCGATTTTGGCGTTCACAGCGGATGAAGCGTGGGAATTTGTGCCGGGGAAACCGACGGGGTCGGTGCATGAAGCGAACTGGGTTCCGAAGAATTTTGTTTTTCCAGTTGGAGAGCAAATGAGTTGGGGTGTTTTGCTGGGGTTGCGGCAACTGGCATTGCCGGAGTTGGAGAAAGCACGAAAAGTGAAAGACATCGGCAAGGCGTTGGAAGCAAAAGTCATTTTCACGGGCGCGAGTGCGGCTATAATCGGTTCAAACACTGATTCAATTATAATCGTGGAGGCTTTGCGCGAACTGATTAACGTATCCCAACTGGAAATTAAAGGAGTGGTTGGTCTAACTGATCAAGTTTCTGTCACAACAGCCGACGGCCAGAAATGTGAACGCTGCTGGCATTGGGAAACAGATGTCGGCCAGATTGCTGAATATTCGACAATTTGCGGTCGCTGTGTCGAGGCGGTGAAACTATTCAAGGTTTAGTGAAGTAGTTCGTCAGCGCGCGCTTTCTCGTTTTGTTGGGCTTCGAGGCGCTTATGGGTAATTTTATCCTGCTCGTCCCTAAATGCGACGAATTTTTCCCGGCGATTCGGGAGATTGGTAATGACAGTCAACAGGCGGTCCACCCCCACCTTGTCTAATGTGATCGAGCAAATCGAGGGTAGTGAGCTAACAGAAAGCCATGGCGCGTCCGGCATATAGAAAGTGATGAAGGAATTCGATGACTCCTTGGGTCTGCTAAATGTAATTCTCAAATGTTGATTCGTTAAACTCAACATTTCCTTTTCCTCGACACGCAGGTTTTCTTTCACTGCCGTATCTGACCATACAAAATACTTTTGGATCACCTCAGCGACCATCACGACTTCGTTGGTATTTAAGGCAACGCTTCCTAAAGGGCGAGGCAGGCCTTCGAGTGGCGGCATTAAATCACCTGAACCAGATTGTTTATCCTTTTGAGGATCGGGTGCTGGTGGCCAGACGTCATGGGGTTGCATTGTGTCTTCGACGTTTAGAATGAACGGCCTAGTCTCATTCCCATTTACATCAAATTGTATAAATAAGTGCTTCCAGCCCGGTCTCTCGCCTCCAACCAAAAAGTTTTCTTCCGGTTGAATCAGATAACCGGCGGCATCGTGCGTAGGCTGCTCAACTGGAGTTTCGAGTGATGACTTGCGGTTGCATCCAAATTGAGCGAGGCAAAATAGCAAAACCAAACAGGTAAGTGCCGCTTTATCCATGCGAGGACTGAAGCAAAGAGAATTAGATTGGTCGTTCATGATTTACAATTTTGACTTTGCGCCCGGCAAAAATTTTGTCCAGAAAAAATCACACGGGCTGCTGCGTGAGGCCGTGCAGCGAGCCGGCGCGTTGGAGTTCACGCGAAAAAGTCGTCCCAAACAAAGCGCCAGAGGGCTGACGCACTCCATGACGCTTCGCGCATTTCAGAAATCATCGTGCCGCGCGCAGCGTCTTGGACTGTCCACCCTCCGCAGTACTGCTACGGAGGACGGGCGGTGGCCCCCCACCGCTTTTCTCAACGTCACGGCCAACTGCTATTTCAAGCCGTAGCGTTTTTTGACTTCGGCGTGGGTGAGGCGTGGTTTGCCTGCGTCGTGCATGCGGGCTTCGGTCAGATCGAGATAATCGTTCAAATCCTCCAGCTCCTCGCGCAGCGTGGTCAAATGGCGTTTTCGTTTCACAATTTCGACTTTGCGCCCGGTGAAAATTTTGTCCAGAAAAAATCAGACCGGCTGCTGTATTAAAGCGGCAAAGCAATTCAAGGCGTAATCGTGGCACAGACCTCCGGTCTGTGTTTCCCAAAACTACTCACAGGTCGGAGACCTGTGCCACACAATGCAACGAGGTGAAACCGTGGGACAGACCTCTGGTCTGTGTTTCCAACCACTCACAGGCCGGGAGGCCTGTGCCACATTTTCACGCCGGTTGCTGCTGGGTCAGACAATGCAGCGAACCGGAACCGAGCACGAGGTCAACGGCGTGAATGCCGACGACCAGCCGGTCTTTGAACAATTCGCCCAAAACACCCAGGGCAATGCGGTCGTTGGGATCATTGAACGTGGGCACGATGACGCAGGCATTGCTGATGTAAAAATTCGCGTAGCTCGCGGGCAGACGGCGGCCATTAAAATAAAGCGGCGCGGGCATGGGCAGCGGCACGACTTCAGGCTTCGAGCCGTCTTCCAGCCGCAAATCCTTGATGCGCTCCCAATTTTCCGCGAGCGGACGGTGGTTGATGTCTTTCCGGTTGGTTTCCCGGATGAGCACGAGCGTTTTCCGGTTCACAAACCGGCAGATGTCGTCAATGTGCCCGTGGGTGTCATCGCCGTCCGGACCCTTGCGCAGCCAGAACACGTTTTTTACGCCGAGATATTTTTGGAACGTTTCGTTGTATTGCGCCCGCGTCAGGCCGGGATTCCGAACCTGGATTTTGGGATGCAGATAACATTCCTCGGTGGTGAGCAACGTCCCGCGACCGTTGACCTCGATGCCGCCGCCTTCGATGACAAAGTTTTTCCCGTTGAACTGCGCGTCAAACAACGGCTTCTTCAGGAGTTTGGCCGCCGTTTCCGGAATCTTGGTGTCCTTCTGCCAGTCGTCATATTTCGCCCAGGCATTGAAATGAAAATGGACAATGGCGGTTTCGATCCCAACGTGCTGCTGGCATCCTGCCGGCAGAACTGATTTTCTTCTCGTATATTGATCTGCCAGCGGGACGCTGGCAGCACGTTTACGCCGGACAAAAATCGGCCCGCTGTCGCGCATCCAGCCGCGATTGGTCGGATGCACGACAAACTCAACCTGTTTCAAATTACAGCCTGCGCGTTTTAAATAACTGGCGGCAAGTGTTTGCTCGGCTTGATGCCGGACGAGAATCCGCACGATTTCGCCCGGTGAAATCTTCCGGACCATTTCGCCATAAACCCAGCGGACGGCCTCCATCTTGCCCGGCCAATCGGCCTCATGGTGCGGCCAGGCGAGCCAGGTGGCGGCGTGAGGTTTCCACTCCGCCGGCACGGAGTAGCCGAGTCCGGCGGGGGTTGATGTATTCACCGATTGCGGGTTTGCCATAATGTTTGCGCGGAGCATAACGGCTTCACGGCCTTTGGGAAACCCGAAACGAAATCCAGCAATGGGAAAAACAACGTGCGAACTTGGACCGCCAAACCCCTTAACTTTTATCATCGGCTGCTTTGTTCATTTGTTCAAATAAAATATTTGCCGAATATCAAAAATAAATGATGAAAGTTCATCTGCATTGAGCGAGCTTAAAATGGGAACAGCGATTGCTTACAAGCGTATCGCGCTTATGAAAATGAGCTTGCATCAAATCAGGGGTTTGAAGGCCGCGAAAAACACTTTATGGGTGTGTTTGGTGTTTTTTTCGACGGCAGGTGTGGTTGCTCCCCAAATACCTGCCCCGAAACCGTTGATTGTGACCTTGTCTCCGGGCGTGACCGGCGCCGAAATCCAGCAAGCGCTGGATCTCCTGCCTGAGAGTGGCGGGAAAGTGGTGCTGCCACCCGGAACTTTTGAAGTCCGCCAGCCCATTGTGTTGCAGCGTAATCATCAGGCCTTGCGCGGTTCCGGGGATGCGACAGTTCTGCGCCTGGCGGATGGCGCCAATTGCCCGGTGATCATCCTGGGCGAACCAGTCAACAATCCACTTTCAACTGTCAAAGACCTGCGCATCAGTGACCTTTTTATTGACGGAAACCGCTACCACCAGCAACGCGAACTCTGGCGGTTTCTGGGCGAAGGCTCGGAAATCCGCAATAACGGAATCACGGTGCAAAACGTCAGCGATTCGCTGGTGGAACGGGTGACCTGTGCCCGCTGCCGTTCCGGCGGCCTGGTCACCACGCGGGACGTGCGGCGGCTGACCGTGCGGGATTACACTGCGTTTGAAAACGAGTTCGACGGCCTGGCCTGTTATCAAACGACGGATTGCCAGTTCACAGGACTTTATCTCCACAACAATCCCGGTGCCGGCATTTCGCTCGACCTGGCTTTCAATCACAACGTCATCAGTAATGCCGTTCTGATCGCAAACGACTTGGGCATCTTTATGCGTGAGAGCTGCGACAATCAATTCCACAACATTTCCATCCGCGACAGCCACCATTACGGCATCTTCATAACCCACGCCGAGAAACAGACACCTTACGGCTGGCAGCCGGTGCCTTGGACCGAATGCGTGCATAATTCCTTCATCAATTTGACCGCCATCAATTGCGGCAGTGCGGCTTTCTGGGGCGATAACAACATCCGCACCAACAATGTCATCATCGGGGCGCAATTCCATGACAATGTTCAAGGCGGACTTTCGCCGGCCCGGCCGGATTTGGTGACCGTCCGGTAGCCCCGGCTTGGCGGACTGCCGGGATCGCTGCGGATTTTTGTGCCGCTGCATTTCTTGCGGTTTAACACAATTAAAACCCGAACTCCGAAGTTGCCGATGGTGGCGGGGCGGACAAGGCCCTGTCGGAGTGCTCCCGTCCCCGGGCGCAGCAACAGGCTTCGTTCGAGCCGCGAAACATTTCTCAACCACCCGCCCATCGCACCTGGCTGCGGCCGGGACGGCCGCACTCCGCCAACGCAGAAATTCAACTTTGGAGTTCGGATGTGCGCCGGTGAAGCTGGGTGC
>DLMG01000339.1:0-2185 GCA_002479245.1 Verrucomicrobia subdivision 3 bacterium UBA7542
TGTGGGAACACCGCGTTCGCGGACACGCGCGCCGCGTCACCTTGCACTTCATCGGCGAATAGAATTCAAGATTGTAGCAGCGGATGTCAATCCGCTCAAACTTCGGAAAAATGAGCCGACTCACGTCGGCTGCTACGAAAGAAGTGAAATAAACTGGCCAAGCGCGCTGTCGAATGGCAGGTTGCAGACATCTTATGCAAGTTATCAAATTGTCGCGCTACAGCGTTTTATCGGCCTTGGTTTTCGCTTTGGCTTTCGTCGGGCATGGCGAAAACGTCACGAACAGTTTCGGTTTCACCGGCCCGGAAATCTTTCCGATTGACGATCTAATCAACCTGCTGCACGCGGCGGATCTGGACGGCGACGGCTTGAACGACCTCATCGTCGCTGATAACCTGCACTCAAAAATCGATTTGCTTTACAATCAAACGGGCAAAACCAACCGGGCCGCCGCCGCCAGCCCGCCGCGCAAACTCGAAATCAATGAACTGCCGCCCGGCGCGCGTTTTCGCATCGATTCCATTCCCACCGACGAGCGTCTGGGCGCGATGGTGGTAACCGATCTCAACGGCGACGGCCGTCCCGACATCGCTTTTTACGGCGATGCGAAGGACCTCGAGGTGATTTACAACGAAGGCACCAATGGCTGGAGCAAGCCGAAACGCTGGCACATCGTGGATGGACAGTTGAACGCGAATGCGCTGACGGCAGGTGATTTGAATGGGGATGGCCGGACCGACCTGGTTTTGCTCGGCGACAACGGCTCGCTGTATTTCCTGCCGCAATTGCCGGACCACACGCTCGGCGAGCCGCAAAAAATTCCGTGCTCGGGCACGCCCAAATCCGTGCAAATTGTGGATGTGAACGGCGACGGCCGGAACGATTTGCTGCTGGTGGATTGGGACAGCCCGACACCGTTGCGGTTCCGGCTGCAAAACACCGCCGGTCAGCTTGGGCCGGAAATTTATTTCAAAACAGCGCCCCTGCGCTCGTTTTGCGCGGATACCCTCGAAGGTGACGGCAAAAATTACATCGTGACCATTGCGCGGGATTCCGGCCGCGCGTCGGTTTCGCAATTCACGCGCCAGCCCGCCGAAATTTTGTCCGGCGCATTCCGGCGCGGACAATTTCAAATTCT
This sequence comes from Verrucomicrobia subdivision 3 bacterium UBA7542, assembly GCA_002479245.1. Lineage (GTDB taxonomy): Bacteria > Verrucomicrobiota > Verrucomicrobiia > Limisphaerales > UBA11358 > UBA11358. The sequence goes on from DLMG01000339.1 coordinate 1,139, forward strand.
GCCGCTGAACAAGACGGACGCGGCGCAACGCGGCCTGCTTTGGGCCGATGTCAACGGCGACGGACGTCCCGATTTGCTCGTGGCGGAGCCGGCCAGCGGCCAGCTTTCGGTTTATTTCCAGCAGCCGGATGGTTCGCTCGCCCCGCCCAAGACCTTTCCCACCCTGGCCGGCGTGAGCCAGCTCGCGGCGGCGGATTGGAATGGCAACGGCCATCCAAGTATTTTTCTCCTGAGCCGCGACGAAAACGCGGTCGGCGTGGCGCAATTTGATAAAAACGGCCGGCTGCCGTTTCCAACGCTCATTCCGTTCGACGGCAAACCGCTCGTGATGGCCGTCGGCGCATTGAAGCCCGGCGCGAAGCCGTCGCTTTGCGTGATTGTGGATCAGAACGGCCATCGCTCGCTCGTAACCCGCGCGGCGGACGGCAAAATGCGGACGCAAAAGCTCAGTGAAAATTTCAAATCCAATCCCACTACCCTGGCCATTCAGGATGTCAACCAGGATGGGCGGGCGGATTTGGTCGCGCTGATTCCGTATGAAAAAATCAAGGTGCTGTTGCAAAAATCCGGCGGAGATTTCGATGAAGTGGACGTGGACCCGCCCGGCGGCGCGATTGAGCAGCCGTGGCTGGCGTCGGCGGACGTGGACGGCGACGGCAAGCCGGAGTTGTTGTTGCCGCAGAAAAATTTCGTGCGCGCCGTCGTGCTCGAACAGGAAATCAAAACCCCAGGTTCAACCAATCAACCGGACTGGGTTTTTCGCGTGAAGGATCAAATCAACGGCGCGGCGGGCGATTCGCGCATTGTCGGCGCCACGGCGGTGCGGAATGGCACGAACAACGTGCCGGCGATTTTCCTGCTCGATGCGGAGCACAAGCAGTTGACGTTGTGCGAGCGCGATGCGGCGGGTGTGTGGCGGGTGTCCCGCAACGTGGAGTTGCCGGTGTCGGACTTCGTTGGTTTGCAATCGGTCGCGCTCGGCGGCACGAATATCCAGAGCGTGGCGTTTCTCGGCCAGAACGCCGTCGCGTGGATGCCCCTGGCGGG
>DLMG01000339.1:2372-3540 GCA_002479245.1 Verrucomicrobia subdivision 3 bacterium UBA7542
GTGTTTTTGGAAACGGCAAAAAACTATCTCGACATCGTCAGCTTTGATTCACATCACAAGCTCGTCCCTTCCAATCGCTGGCAGGTGTTCGAGCAGCACACCTTCCGCGGACGCACGGACGCCTTGCCCGAACCACGCGAGGCGCTCGTGGCCGATGTCACCGGCGACAAAAAGAACGATTTGATCGTCGTGGTGCATGACCGCATCCTGGTTTATCCGCAGGAATGATTCGGAAAACGGGATTCCATCACCTGGGAGCGCCGGCGTCCCGCCGGCGTTTCATCATCTGGCTGGCGGGGACAACGGCGTTCCCGGGACATTTCAACCCGGACTCCGAAATTGAATTTCTGCGCTGGCGGAGTGCGGTCGCCTGCTCGCGATTTATCGGAGTCCCGGCCGCAGCCAGGTGGGATTGGGCGTGTGCCGGGAAAGTATTCTGCCAGTGTTTTGAACAACCGATCATGCCATGGGTACAATTAATGAAATAGCTATTTCATTAATTGTACCATTCATCATGAAGCCTGTTTTCCGTCATTTCGGAGTTTGGGTTCAATTCACCTGCGGCGGGCGCGGGGCGAAAATTTTGAAGGAAAAACCGTCCGCCGTAACATTGCCGCTGGTGACGGAAAAATAAAAGTATTTGGAAACCTTGTCGTATTCCGGCAGCAGCGAAAAATCCAGCCATCCACCGAAGATTTTCCCCGGCGAGGCAAAAGGCAGGGCGCCGAACGCATTGACGCCGCCGGATGACGGGCTGTCCGTGGAACTGTTTTTCAAGGCGGTAAAGGCCGCGCGCATGGTTTCACGCTGGTTTTGATAGGCGAACAGGCCATTGCCCGCGCCGCCAATGTGCTGTGCGGCGTCGGCAAAGCCGGCGGTTTCGCGCAACGGCCTGGCCTTGCTGTCGGCGCTTCGCAGATAAGTCTCAATCATCGAAACATCCGTCGTCAGGGCGACATAACCGCCGCTGGACGCGCAGTAAAGCGAACGCGGCGCGGCGGGGCGCGAGGGCAGGGCAATCGTGTAAATGGTCCGGCCCAAAAATTGACGCGGCGCGGGTGCGTTTTCCTGCGAGGAGGTGAGCGAGGCAACGTTTTTAATCGCCAGCACGGCCTGGTCGGGATTCAACGCGGCAAACAGGAAAAGCGAGGGGGCGGAATTCAAATCC
>DLMG01000339.1:3750-5150 GCA_002479245.1 Verrucomicrobia subdivision 3 bacterium UBA7542
GGCCGTCCACGCGCCAGCGCCAGAATTTCACGGCGTTGGCGGGCACAAAGGCCGGCGGGTTCGCGTCCTTCGGCGCGGCGGCGATTATTTTGAAAATGCCCTGCCGGCTTGCTTCCGGCGCGGAGAGGTAAAAATCAACCCGCGCGCCATCGCGTGATTCGCGGTAACTGAAGCTGGCGGACTTCAAACCGGTCAAACCCGATGCGCCGAGAATTTTGTCCCACGGAATCGGCGGCACGGGGCTGGGCGCTTCCGGGTTCGGCTCCGGCGGCGTAATGTGAACCAGCACGTCGAAAAGGGTTTTCGCATTGAACCAGCCGTAATACAACGGCGCGTCGCGAAATTGCGCAAGCCTGTCGGCGGCAAAAAGCGCATTGTCGCCCAACGGCGGCAACGCACCGCCGGTCAACCGCGTGGCGACGGGTTCGACGGCTTTCAACGAACTGCCGACAATCAACAGCGATTCAAACTGGCCGACAACAATTTCGCCGGGCGGCGGCGGTTGGTTCTCCTTGCCCAGCTCCTGAACGGGCTGGCGTTTGGGGAAAACACCGGCGAGCGTTGCCGGAATGTCGTTGCTCGAAAGCGGCACGACGGAAAATGAGATGCCCCGAATGGTTTCGTTGTGCATCGGCTTGCCCGCGTCCGCCCATTTTTTTCGCAAGGCGGTAAGATTGGTTTTGAGCAAATCGCTCCTGTCTTTGGCATCGAGCAGCAACAGCACGCCGGGCGCCGGGCCGTCGCCGCCGGTCCATCCGTTTTGCGTGACGGCCAAGGTCAACTGGCCTTGCGGCAAATCGGTGAAGTCGCTGAACTTGACGCCGAGGTCGCGTTCCAACGGAGCGACAAGTTTTTCGTTCCACTTGGCCATAAACTTGTCGTGGAACGGCTTCATCACCGCGTCATTCCAGAAAAGCCACTGCGGCGATTGCTTGCCGGCGGCGCGCAGCGTTGAAAAGTCGGGCACGGTGATGAGCAACAGCGTGTCCGACGGCAGCAGGTTTTCCGCCGGCGGAATCGCGGCGCGGACGGGCGTTGCGAACGTCAGCAACACAGCCAGCGTCGCGGAAAAAATTCCAGCCGCGGGTTGTGGGGTGAAACGAAAAATGCGTGTGGTCATAATGAATTAAAGTCCAACTCGGCTGAAAAGTCGCGCCCTCAATTTGGATTCCTTGATGTTTTCATTGCGCCGCCGGCTTGTTTTGGGTGCGGCCGGGCGGTTCGAGATAGTGATACGGATTGTTCGGATTGTCGGTGGAGTAGGCGAAGGCATCGCGGTGTTCCAGAAAGTTTTTCACCAGTTCAACGGGAATCGCAAAACCCAGGCCCTCGCCGAAGGTGATTTTCATGTTCGTCACGCCGACGACTTCGCCGCCCAGATTGAACAGCGGGCCGCCGCT
>DLMG01000151.1 GCA_002479245.1 Verrucomicrobia subdivision 3 bacterium UBA7542
CGGATGTGCGACGAGCCGGTGGTGGAATAACGCGTGTGGCCGACGGCCACGTTGCCAACCAGGTCGTGCAACAATTTGGAATTAAAAACCTGCGGCACCAGGCCCATGCCGTGATGCTTGAAAAATTTTCCTTCGTGGCAGGTGACGATACCGGCGCTTTCCTGCCCGCGATGTTGCAGCGCGTAGAGGCCGTAATAGGTGAGTTCGGCGGCATTGGGATGTCCAAAAATGCCGAACACGCCGCAATAATGTTTGGGATAATTTTGCATCACCTGCTCGCGCCCGCCGCTGAATTGTCGCAAACGCGAACCGCGCACGCAAGGCGGAATGGGTGGTTTAGCCAAGCGAGCGGACGTTCCCGCCAGTTGGCTTGTCAGCGGCTTCGTCCCGTCACAACCATGCCGTCAACCATTTTGAGTTGCAGTTGCAGCCTTCGGCCGCACTTTCGCCCGGCACGACCTGAAGGCCGCAGTTACAAAATAAGAGGAGAGAATCACTCAAGGCGTCTTGTCCACGACGTTGACGCGGAGTTCGGCGCTGTTGCAGCGGATTTCCGGCACATACATCGCTCGGCCAATAACCGGCAGCGCGTGGAATTGGCCGGGGGTTTCCGCGCGGAAGTCGTAGCGGATTTGCCAGACGCCCTGCGGTAAATGGTCAATGAACAGCGCCACCTGCCGGTCGCGCAGTTCCTGATAAACCCAGCGCTGCCGACCGGTGAAATCTTCCGCCTCCGCCGACTTTGGACTTTGGACGTTGGACTTTAGATTCGCAGCCCCGCTCTTGAGTTCCTTCGCGTAAAGCGATTCGCCGCTGCGGATTTCCACCGCTTCAAATCCGGCGGCCTTCAAGTCCTCGAACAGCAGATACTCGTAATTGTTCTTCGCCTCGATGGTCAGCACGGTCTCGATGCGTTCGCCGCTGGTCACGGTCTCGCCGTCGCGCAACGGCTCGCGGTCATAGACGTAGCCCTTGAGCAGCGTCGGGCGTCCGGCGAGTTTGAAATACTCGCGCTTCACGAAAATCTCGCTGCCCGCGGGCGTGATGGGTTCCTCGGTGCTGAAGAACTTCGCGTTCGCGGCAAAATAAAGCGGTCCGCCGCCGCTGGTGCTCACGATGCGGATTTCGTTCGTGTCCTGAACCAGCTTCGGATCAATTGTGAAGGTGCTGGGCGCGTTGAACACGTTAGCGCCGCTGACCTTGCGGTCGGCCACCTTCATCCCGTTCACATAAACCTCAAAGGCCAGGTCCGGGTGCAGTTCGCCGCTCGCGCGCAGGTAATCGTTCAGCGCCAGCACGACGATGGCGGTGTCGCGCGTGTTGTTCCATTGCGCGCCGCGGCGGTTCTTGATGAGCCAGTTCGAGACCGGTTCGACGAGGGAGTTCGTCGGGTCAACCGCCAGCAACGCGCGCAACGCGAACGCCGTCGCCTCCACACCGCCGTCCGACCAGTGCCAGTAAATGCCGTCATTGCCCCAATGCGCCGTTCCCATCACTGGTTGTTGGATGTTGGATGTTGGATGTTGGATGTTTCCGCCCCCCATCAACACGGAAGTATCCGGGCGGTCGTCGCGGATGACGCCGTTCTCCAGATTGGCGATCAGGATTTTCGCCTTGTCTTCAAAGCCGAAATTGTGCGCGCTCAAGGCCAGCAAGGCGCGGGTGTAGGCGTTGAGCTGGTCGCGGTTCTTCCAAAGATTATCGAAGGCTATTGTCCGAGTCGCAGGTAATGCAGGCGTCACCGTTAGAGTTTTGATGGAGGCCCAGTCAATCGCCAGCGCATATAGCATCCATGCTTGCATATCTGGATTTTCCTCCTCCTCGACGAGATGTTCGTCGAGATATTTCACGCCGCGTTGCAGAACATCGTCCTTGATTTCGACTCTGGCGTCATGGGCGAGTGACAAGCCCCAAACGACGTAAGCCGTCATCCAATGATCGCTGTCGCCTTCCTTCCACCAACCCCAGCCGCCGTCGCTGTGCTGGAAATCGTAGAGGCGGTTCAGGCCGGCCTGCGTCATCTTGTCCATGTCTTCCAGATTCTTTTTGCCGTTCGGATGCGTTGCGGCGGCGGAATTGGTTTCGATGCCGCCGAACACGCAGCCCATCACGTCCTCGGGTTGCAGACCGGCATCGCGCAAAGTTTTCGCCGTGATGACGGTCGGCAGGAAGCGGCTCATCGTCTGTTCGGTGCAGCCGTAGGGATAATTAATCAGATAGGGCAGGGCATCGAGCATCGTCACGGCCATGCTCGGCGTAACTTGAACGATGAGCGAAGTTGAATCCGCCTTGCGGTCATGCGGCAAAACCAGATTCACCGTCACGTCGTTGCCTCCGTCTCCGCTTTGCTTCGACGCGACAAGGCGCGCCTTGCCGGATTTGGAAATGAATTTTTCGATGCCATGTTCGTAGGCGGCGAAAGTTTTTTCCATCGCATCGGCGTATTGGCCGCCGCGCGCGGTGACTTTGAGTTTCACCTCGCCGGCGCGCTCGATGTGCGCAATCCAATCCGCACGCGCTTCGCTGTTCGCTGCGACGTTTAAGCGTAGGTCAGGCGTCGCGCCTGACTCTAACGTTCCGAGATTTTTTTCAGATGGAGACAGGCGCGACGCCTGTCCTACGCTAATGCCACTCGCATCCAATGCCGCCCTCACTTCTATCGGCTCACCGGTGTTGTTGTTCACCACCGCCGAAATCGTCACTGTGTCGCCCACCACGAAGAAACGCGGCGCTTCGAGCCGGACGATGAGCGGCTGGCGCGTGCGCGTGGTCGCGTCGGCGATGCCAAATTGGTTCACGGTGGTGACGGCGCGCGCGGTGGCCTTCCAGCTTGTGAGCGAATCGGGATATTTCACCTTCACCGTCGCCTTGCCGTTGTTGTCCGTGTGAATGTCCGGCTGCCAGAAAACGGTGGCACGAAAATCACTGCGTACGACGACGGCGGGTCCTTCGCCGGCGGAACCGGGTCCCCCAGCGAAATACAGGCGTGCCGGCGTTTTCGCTCGCATCATTTGGCCCATGCCGGAAATGTCACCGAGCGTGGGAGGCGTAGCAGGCATTTCAGCAGGTAGATTCATGGCATTAAAATTCCCGCCTGCCCTCGCGCTCATCCCCAATTCACTGTAAGCCACTGAACGATCATCAACTGTTCCTCCGTATGCGGTGATAAATCGCGAGCCACCGCCGCCACCACCACCGCCTTCCCCGCCCCACGCCAATTCCCCGTTTTTGAGTTGGTCAATCCGTTCCCGCTTCACCTCGTACAGCCGCTCCTTTTCCTTGTCATCCATCAACTGGTGGTTTTCCCATTCGACGAGTTTCGCGTAGCTCTTCTGGTTCATCGTGCTTTGGGTCTGGATTTGCTGGGAACGTTTAGTCCCGAAGAAAAACTGCCTCGGATCACCGGCGTAATCGTTCTGGATGTAAAAGACCGACTCGTCCACCAGACTCAACGCGACTTCGGCGGACACGGGCTGGCCCTCGTCATTTTTCGTCGTGACGGTGAACGTGCCCTCATCGCGCGGCTGGTATTGGGCGCGGTCGGGTTTCACTTCAATGTTGAGAAAATTCTTCACGGTCGGCACGACGATTTGTTTCGTATCGGTGAACATTTGCCGGTCGTTGACCAGCGTCGCGCCCAGGAACACGTTCGGCACATATTTTTCGTCCACGGCCAGATTGACCAGCTTCACCGTGCCGTCCAGATGGACGAGCTGGTAATGGTAAAGGTCTTCACCCTCGACGGTGAACAGCACGTATCGCCCGGCGGTCGGCGCGACGAGCATCACCGGCGCGACGCCGCCGACGCGGAACGTGTCCTTGTCCGCGATGATTTCGACGCCGCCGGTGCGGTAGCCGAGTTCGCTGGTGGAATTATTGGCGACCCAGACGGTCGTGTCGGTATTGATCGGCTGCGACGGCCGGTTCGTCAGAACATCCTGGCCCGACCACGCCACGCGATAATAACCTTCGCGTTCCGGCGTGAACGTCAATTCCGCTTCGCCGTTTGTGTCGGTCTTTAAACTTTGCGTGAGCACGTCGTCGTGCTCGTAACCGCGGAACTTGAGCCGCCACTCTTTCTGGTCAGGCCGCGTCGGCACCGGCGGCCAGATTTGGTTTTTGGCCTCGAGCCGCTTGAGTTCGTCACCTTTGACTTCGTGGCCGTCGGGCGCGAGCCAGATTTCATACCAGTAATCGCGCGTGACGGTGACCTTGCCTTCGGTTGTCACCGGTTGCTCGTTGGCGTCGAGCGCCTTGAAGTTCACCGTCACCTTGTCCTGCGGGCGATACAGATTGTGCGCCGGATTTGCATAGACGTAATAACGCTGCTGCGTGACGCGCACCGTGCCGTGGCCGGTGATTTCGCGGCGCGAGGCGTCCGTCACGCGCGCCTCGATATTGTATTCGTAATCCTGTCCGACATTGCGCGGCGTGGCGAAGGCAAGGGTCGCCTTGCCCGTCGCGTCGGTTTTGAGCGTGGCGTTGGTAATGATCTGGTCGCCGCCATACCAGCCGCGCCAGCGCCCGTAAGGCGAGCCGGTGTCCATGTCGTCGTAAAACCACGGATACGGACGCGGCTCATGCCAGTAATGCCAGTACGGTTTCTGATGAACGAGCACCTGAACGTCCGCATTCGCCACCGGTCCGCCGAAATAGTAATCCGCCTGAATTGTGGCCTCCACCTTTTCGCCGAGCCGGAAGGTTTTCTTCTGCCCGTTTTCCTCCGGCGTGGTCACACTCACTTTGAATTCCGGCAGCTTGTATTCCTCCAACCGGAACAGGGTCGCGTAGCCGATGGTGTGATGGCGGCCTTCGTCCCAGAACGTCACACGATATTCGCCCAGCGGCATTTTTTCAGTCAAATCGAGCGAACCCCACACGCTGCCGAATTCGTTGAATTTGATTTTGTCCGATTTGACCTTGGCACCGCGCGGGTCGGTGATTTCGTATTCAATCGTTTCGTTCGCGGGCGTCGAATAAACCGAACCGTTGTAGCGCCGGGCGATGAATTTCCAGTTTGCCGTTTCGGCGGGGCGATACGCGGGCCGGTCGGTGAAGGCATAAATTCGCCAGGCGCGCAAAGGATCAAGCGGAAGCCCGGTCGCCGGGTCAACAATCAGCCCGGAAGCTCCCTGGCCATACCATTGGCCTGTGCTGAACGCCTGCCGGTCAGAGCGGCGGGCACTGGCATAAAGCGACACCGAATTGTTGGCCTTCCGATCAAGCTGGATGACCGCAATACCATTTGTGTCCGTTGTCCCGTCGAACGAACGGGAATGCCACTGGTCGTCGGCCCACCAGCTTTCCCAGAGTTTCACCGGGGCGTTGGCAACGGGCGCGCTGTCGAGCGCGTTGCAAAAATAAACCAGCGCCTGTGCGCCGGAACTTTTCAGGACCAGCACCGCGTCGCTGACCAGAATCAATTCGCGCGAACTTTTGTCGCCGCCGCGCGCTTCAATCACATACGCGCCCGGCTTCAACTTTTCATCGAGCCGGACGGTTTCATTACTCGGCTGATAAATGCCGGCGTCGTGCGTGTCGCGCGTCCACGATTTGATTTTTTCCAGCGCGCCCAAATTAATCGTCTCCGGCCATTGGCGCTGCTCCTTCATTTCGGCGGGAAAATTCACCGCGCGGTTCAGGTCCACCGGATAAAGCGCCAGATGGACACGCTTCACGTTGCGCCAGTTGAGGGAGTATTGAATTTCCGAACCGGGCAGGAAAACGTTGGCGACGCCGACGTTGACCTGCGGGCCCGTGATGTTCTGGATTTCACTCTGGGCCTGTTCCCAATAGCGCGATTCGCCTTTCTGAAACTCGCGCGTGAATTGCCGGAACAACGCCAGCGCCTTCACGTAATCCGCCTGCGACGACCAGTTGCCGTTCTGGTCGCGAATCGTGCGGCCGTTTTGCTCCAGCCATTGCGCGTAGTTGAACAGCGCGTCATCGTACCACTCGGTCTTTTTGCCGGGCTTGATAGCAGCTTCAAATTCTTCCGGCACGCGCGCGCGCAGCTCCCAGTCGCCCTGATAGCGGAGCGTCATCGCGATGAGATAATGCACGTGCGCCTTGTCCTCGTCGGATAGCGCTATCTTCGCCGCGTTCTCGAAAATCTCCAACGGGATCAAATTACCCCATCCGCCGTAGTAGGATGGTCCGCCGGCTGGCGGGCGCAACATCTTCCAGACGATTTTCAGATAACGCTGCCGCGCCAGATCAAGGTTGCTCTGGCCCGCCCACCAATCGAGCGCTGCCTGATAATGCGGCCAGCCCCCGCCCCAGTTCTGTTGGTTGCGGCGCGTCCAGAAAAAATCGCCGAGCGATTCCTGCACCTCGGCCCAGAGGCAATCATGCTGGTCTTCGCGCGTGAGGTCGCGGATTTGTTTTTCCAGATTGTCACGCGCCTCGTCGAATTTGGTGGTGTCGGGATTGTCCGTGGCGGCCTGCGAACGCCATTGCGTGTCGGCGAAACGAAACGTCACCCACCGTGCCTCGTCGCGCGAAAGAAACGAGATGTCAACCTTGCCGTAGATTTTGTGGGCCTTGGCGTAGGAGCCTTCGGCGCAAAATTTTTCCGCGGCGGCTTTGTTCGTCGGGTAATCCGCGTCCGGCCCCGGCTGGCCAAAAGCAGCGGCGGTTGATGCGAGGAGGACGGCCAGAGTCCAGATTTTGCCGAAATCCGCGAGGCGAGTTTGGAGAAGTGTTTTCATGGAACAGTTGTAGGCGGTGCGGGCGCGCCGGTTGTCAGATTCGTGTCAAAGGGCGGTAAAAAATTTGTAATGACACATGTTTCACACTATTTCGTTGGACGGGAACGGCGTAAAGATGCTCCCGTGGGTTCAGTCGGTTTCGGGTGCGGCTTTCATATGCGGCGCGAGTTTGCCGGCGAGCTCCGGCGGCAGGCGTTTGGGCTTTCCGTTCACGCCGGCGCAGGCGTGGAACGTTTCGGCTTCGAGAACGAGTTTGCCGTCCTGGTTGACGACGCGGTGGCCGAAATTCAATCGCACGCGCTCAATGGCCGTCGGCCAGACTTCAATCGCCAACAAGTCGTCGTAACGAGCGGGTGATTTGTAGCGCAGGCGGGCCTCGATGACGGGAAAAATCACGTCGCGTTCCTGCCATTGCAAAACCGTTGCGCCGAGGGCGCGGATAAATTCGCCGCGCGCGGCTTCGAGCCAGTCGAGATAGCGCGAGTGATAAACATGGTTGCCGACGGTGCATTCGGCATAGCTGACGCGGTGCGGGTGGCGGAACGGAACGGACATGGGCGCAGCGTAAAGGCGCGCGCCGAAAGTTCAACGCCGAAAATCGGTTGCGCAAACCGTTTTTGCGGGTATGTTGCCAGCATGAATTGGCAACAGGCCGTTTCGCTGGCGATTGTGACTTCGGTCGCCGGATTGTTTTTGTGGGGACAGTTTCGCCGGCGCAAATTCAGTTTTGAGCGTGACACGCATTGCGGTTGTTCGGCGCACGGGCAATCCGAGACGAAAAGCTCCATTGTGTTTCACGCGCGCAAGGGCGAACGGCCCGAAGTGGTGGTCAAAATGAAATGAACCGGCGCACTTGCTAATCCGGGCTTTATAGGATATTATTTTTTATCGTGGCTGTAACCAAAGTGAGCTCTACAATGCATTTTATTCCCCGCAGCTCGGCGGTGGGCGGGCGCGGGGGTGCGGCCAGCGGCCGTTGGATTCCGAACACGGATGTTTACACCACCGACACCGGGCTGGTCATCAAGGTGGAACTGGCCGGGATGAAAAGCGAAAATCTCGAAATCACCGTCGAAGGTCATCGTCTGCGCATCAGTGGCAGCCGCCCGGACGTTTGCCGGGCGCACAAATGCAATTTTCTGGTCATGGAAATCAGCTATGGGCCGTTCGAAAGCGTGCTCGAGTTGCCTCCGGATTACGACCTCAGCCAGGCCAAGGCGATTTATGTGAATGGTTTTCTGCGAATTGACGTGCCGGTGGCACACCAATTGCAGACCAAAAGCACAAAAGTTCCAATTGCCGAAGGAAATTAGCCGCGCATGAATCTTTTCCCGTGCGACGGCATCTAATTGTATAGCATACGACGATGACTTCGCCGGAAACAGAATTTGTCAGCATTCTGGGCGGCGCCGAAAAAACGGAGCCACCGCGCATTTCGTCGCGTTCATTGCCGGAATATCTGCCCATCCTCGGCCTGTCGGACATCGTGATTTTTCCCGGCGCGGTTGTGCCGCTGCTCGTCGAAACCGGGCCGAGCCTGAAATTAATTGATGACATTGTCGCGGGCGACCGTTTGTTCGCCGCGGTGCTGCAGCGCAAACCCGAAATCGTCGAACCCCTGCCGGAGGATTTGCACGATGTCGGCTGCGTTTCGCGCCTGTCTAAAATGGTGAAATATCCCGACAGCACCGCGCGCGTGCTGGTCGAGGGTTTGTGGCGCATCCACATAAGCAAATACGCGCTGCCGGCCCCGTATTTGCGCGCGAATTACGAATTACTGCGGGACGAAACGGAGGATTCCATTGAGTTGCAGGCCATGTTGCGCAACGCGCACCGGCAATTCGAGGAAATCGCCAGGATGTCCAACGCGCTTTCGGACCAGGTCAAAGTCGCCGCGCTGAACACCGAGCA
>DLMG01000341.1:0-3845 GCA_002479245.1 Verrucomicrobia subdivision 3 bacterium UBA7542
TCGCGGCACATGCAGGAACAATTGCGGCTGCTGTCCCGCCAGCTTCTGTCGGCCCAGGAGGAAGAGCGCAAGATGATCAGCCGCGAGTTGCATGATCAAATTGCCCAGACCTTGACGGGCATCAATATCCAACTGGCGACACTGAAAGTGGAGGCCGCGGTCAACGTTAAAGGCCTCCAGAAAAAGATCACCCGCACGCAACGGATGGTCGAGAAGTCGGTGGACATCGTGCATCGATTCGCCCGGGAACTGCGCCCGACGGTGTTGGACGACCTGGGGCTGATTCCCGCCCTGCACTCATTTATGAAAGGATTTACAAGACGGACGGGCATCCACGTTCATTTCACGACCTTTACTTCCGGCATGATTGAACAATTGAACAATGCCACGCGCACCGTGTTCTACCGCGTCGCCCAGGAAGCGCTGACCAATGTGGCGCGGCATGCGCAGGCCAGCCGCGTGGAAGTGAACTTCGAGAAACTCCCCAACGCCATTTGCCTGAAAATCAAAGACAACGGCAAATCCTTTCAGGCGCAACGCGTCATGCACTCCAAACGGAATACACGCTTGGGGCTGATTGGCATGCGCGAACGGCTGGAGATGGTCGGTGGCAGCTTTAGCGTCGAATCGGCGCCGGGCAAGGGCACCACCGTCCGGGCACAGATTCCGCTCGCCAACTGCCGCAGGGGGGAAACCCGCTGATGGGGCCGGCTAAAACCACCAAACCTTGAATCTCTATGAAACGAATCACTGTCCTGCTGGCGGAAGACCATACGGTCGTCCGAGAGGGGCTCTGGACGTTATGGGAGGCCGAAGCCGATCTCGAGCTCGACACGCCGGCCGCGAAAGTTTGGGGGTGCGACTGGAAGTGGCGGTCACTTGCCGTCGGAGCGCGGCTGTGTCGGAGACCAGCCGCAGCAGCTTCGCAACGAGTGGTGCGTTGGGAAACATCGGGTGCGCCCATCCTTCCGACGCGCTGCGGCTGGTCGGGGACGACACAGCCGCGCTCCGGGGCAGTGTCAAGATGCGCTCGAAAGTTGTTTCAGTCCCGATTATTATCTTATTTGCCCGCGTTAGTGAAAGGATGTTCTTGAATGAAAAATAACGGTCACAAATCCACCTCCCCGACCGCTGGTTTGCCCAAGTGTCCTACGGGCATCCAGGGTCTCGATGAAATTACCGGCGGCGGATTGCCGCGCGGGCGGCCCACGCTGGTATGCGGCGGCACGGGGTGCGGCAAGACGCTGTTGGCCGCGGAATTTCTAGTGCGCGGCGCGGTGCAGTTCGGCGAGCCAGGTGTGTTCATGGCCTTCGAGGAAACGGAAGCGGAGTTGAAGGCCAACGTCGCGTCGCTCGGATTTGATCTGGCGGGCCTGATCCGGCGCAAAAAAATTGCGATCGACTACGTCCACATCGAACGCAGTGAAGTCCAGGAGAGCGGCGAGTATGACCTGGAAGGGTTGTTCGTCCGTCTCAATCACGCGATTGATTCCATCGGCGCCAGGCGCGTGGTGCTGGACACGCTGGAAGCGTTGTTCGCCAGCCTGCCCAACGAGGCCATCCTGCGCGCCGAGCTGCGCCGGCTCTTCCGCTGGCTCAAGGACAAGGGCGTGACCGCCGTCATCACGGCCGAGCGCGGGCGCGACCAACTGACGCGCCACGGGCTGGAGGAATACGTGTCCGACTGCGTCATCCTGCTCGACCATCGGGTCAATGAGCAGATTGCCACGCGGCATCTACGCGTGGTGAAATATCGCGGCGCGCTGCACGGCACCAACGAATTTCCATTTCTCATCGGCGACGAGGGCATCAGCGTGCTGCCCATCACGTCGCTGGGGCTGAATCACAAGATATCGGTCGAGCGGATTGCCACCGGCATCCCACGGCTCGACGCGATGCTCGGCGGGCGGGGTTTTTTTCGCGGCAGCAGCATTCTGCTCACGGGCACGCCCGGCACCGGCAAGACCATCGTCGCCGCCAACTTTGCCCAAGCCGCCTGCCGGCGCGGGGAGCGCACCCTCTTCTTCTCGTTCGAGGAATCGCCCAACCAGATCATCCGCAACATGCATTCCATCGGGTTGCGCCTGGAGCCCTTGGTCAAGCGTGGCTTGCTGCGGTTTCACGCGGCGCGGCCCTCGCTCTACGGCCTGGAAATGCACCTGGCCACGATGTTCAAGGAGATCGCCGCGTTTCAGCCCCACGTCGTTATCGTGGACCCGATTACCAGCCTGATGGACGCAGGCACCGCCTCCGAATGCCGGGCGATGGTGACGCGGCTGGTTGATTATTTGAAGGCCGGACAAGTCACCACGCTCTTCACCAGTCTGACGCAGGCCGGCCACGCGCTGCAACAAAGTGAAGCCTCCATGTCCTCGCTCATGGACTCCTGGCTGTTGTTGCAAGACTTCGAAGGCAACGGCGAACGCAATCGCGTGCTCTACGTGCTCAAAGCGCGCGGCATGGCGCACTCGAACCAAATCCGCGAGTTCCTGATTTCGGACCGGGGCATTGACCTCGTGGATGCCTACATCGGTCCCAGCGGCGTCTTGACCGGCGCGGCGCGTGTGGCGCAAACCGCGCGCGAAAAAGCCGAAGCGCTGGCCAGCCAACAGGAGGCGGCCCGCCGCCAACGCGAATTGAAACGCAAACGCGCGGCGCTCGAACAGCAGATCACCGGGTTGCGCTCCGAGCATGAAGCCAGCGCCGAAGAACTTCGACAAATTGACGAACAGGTCGGAAGGCAAACGCGCTTGCTGACCACCGAGCGGACCGAATTGGGCCGCTTGCGCCAGGCAGATATTTCGGTGGCGGCCAGCACGCGGGGCAACTCCAAACCCAAGAGCAAACGATGAAAACCAAAACGGCGGGACGACGTTCATCCGGCTCCCATTGCCGGCCCGCCAAACTCTGGCAACTGCGCCTTTACTTGGTGGGCCAGACGCCCAAATCGCTGATGGCTTTCGCGAATCTAAAGAAGATTTGCGAAAGCCACCTCAAAGGCCACTATCGCATCACGGTGATTGATTTGGTGAAGCAGCCCCAGCTGGCCAAAGGCGACCAAATCCTGGCCATTCCCACGGTGGTGCGCAAGTTGCCGAAGCCTGTGCGAACAATCCTTGGTAACCTTTCCGATACCGATCACTTGCTCGTCGGCTTGGATTTGCGCGCTGTTGATTAACCGAAACGAACGCCCGTGAAAACAAACAAAACCAGCCGCCCGTCCTCCGTAGCAGCACTGCGGAGGGTGGACGCGACCAAGACCTTTGAGAAGTCACTGGCCACCCGGCCCACGGGCAAATACGTCTTGCGACTGTTCGTGGCGGGGGCCACGGCCCGATCGCGCCAAGCCGTCCTGCGCGTCCGTCAACTGTGCGAAGCAGAACTGAAAGACAACTGCAAACTGGAAGTGATTGACATCTATCAGCAGCCCAACCTGGCGCGCGACAACCAGATCGTCGCGACCCCGACGCTCATCAAGGAATTCCCACGGCCGGTGCGCCGGTTCATCGGCAACCTGTTGAACACCACCGGCCTGTTCGTCGAGTTGGACTTGATCGCAAAAGGTAAAATCGCATTTTGAAAACTACTCGCCACCAGAGTTCCGCTCCCGATGCATCGGGACCATCCCGCCTGCGTGGCCGAAGCCACTTCGGCGCGGCGAAGGCCCGCGAACTCGCCGGACTCCGCGCCCGCCTGGCCGAAGCGGACGAAACGCTCCGCGCCATTCGCACCGGTGAGGTGGATACGGTGATGGTCGCGGGCAAAGAAGGCTCACAAGTGTTCACGCTGGAAGGCGCCGGGCACGCCTACCGCGTGCTCATCGAATCCATGAACGAAGGGGCGCT
>DLMG01000341.1:3947-33490 GCA_002479245.1 Verrucomicrobia subdivision 3 bacterium UBA7542
ATGGTCAAATGCCCGCTGGAGCAGGTGATGGGCAGTTCCTTTCGCCGCTTTCTCTCCGCCGCGGACCAGGCCGCTCTGCGATCGCTCCTGAAACGAACGGCCAAATCCGGCTCCAAAATCCAGGCGCTCCTGCACGCCGGCGATGGTGTGCAACTGCCGGCGCACCTCTCGATTCGTCCGCTGGCCAAGAATGGTTCCAAAAGCGCGACCTTCGGCATCGTGGTGACCGACATGACGGAGGCCCGGCGCAACGAGGAAATGCTGCGGGCCTTGACGCACCGCGTGGTGCAAGTGCAGGAAGCCGAGCGCGGGCGCGTGGCCCTCGAATTGCACGACAACATCACCCAGCTTCTCTGCGCCGTCCTCGCGCGCTGGGCGGCACTGGCGAACAAACTGCCGGCGCGCTCGCCCCGTGAAATAATCCTGGCCGGCGGCTCCCGCGCCACCGCCGCGGCTGTTTCACGGGGCGAGAAAGCATCGCGGGGAGAGGTGATGAAACTCAGCCAGATGCTCGGCCAGACGGTCGAAGAAGTGCAGCGCATCGCGCGCAATCTGCGGCCCAGCGTCCTGGACGAACTGGGCCTGGTCCCCGCCCTGCGCGCCACCTGCACAGAGTTCGCAAATCGGACGGGCGTGTCCCTCAAGCTGGCCTGCAAGCCGTTGACCGCCCGGCTGCCCGCCGAAGGCGAGTTGGCGCTCTACCGCATCCTCCAGAATGCTTTGGAGAATGTGGAGAAGCACGCCCACGCCCGCCACGTTACCGTGCGCCTCAGGCAGCGCGCCTTCATTCAGTTGACGATCAATGACGACGGGATCGGCTTCGACCCGGAGCATCACGCGGCCAGACGAAAAGGAAAGGGCGGCCTTGGTCTGCTCAGCATGCGCGAGCGAGCGACCTATGTGGGCGGCGACTTCAAGATCAAATCCATTCGCGGCGCCGGCACGGAAATCGAGGTGCTCATTCCCCTGCCGCCAAGTGCCACGGCGGCTAACTGAACTGACTTATGAAAAAAATCACTGTTCTGCTGGCGGAAGACCATACGATTGTGCGCGAGGGTTTTCGCAAGATGCTGGAGTTGGAAAACGATCTTCAAGTGGTCGGTGAAGCGGAAAATGGCCGCCAGGCCGTCGCCATGGTCAAAAAACTTCGTCCCGCCGTGGTGTTGATGGACATCGCAATGCCCCTGCTCAATGGTTTGGAGGCCACGCGCCAGGTGCTCAAAGCCGTCCCCAGCACCAAAGTACTCATTCTCTCCGCGCACAGTGATGACGCGTATGTCAAAAACGCGACCGAGTCCGGCGCGGTGGGATTTCTGCTCAAACAAACCTCCTCCCACGTCGTGTGCGAGGCAATTCGGGAAGTCCAAAAGGGAAAAACGTTTTTCAGCCCTACGATTGCCAGGCGTCTTCACCAACTGGATGGCAAGTCGCCGGATCGAGCCGGACGGCCGCAGTCGCGCAACGCCCGCCTGACTTCGCGCGAGATGGAGGTGCTCCAACTGATTGCCGAAGGCAAAGCCAACAAGGAAACGGCCGCGGAACTGGGCGTCAGCATCAAGACCGTCGAAAAACATCGCGAGAAGGTCATGAGCAAGCTCGACATCCACGACACCGCCGGACTCACCCGCTACGCCATCAGCGCGGGCATCATTGAGAGCAGCGTCCAGTTGACGATTGTTTAGCGCGAACGGAGCGCGTTCACGCCGCTTCAGCGCACGAATCGGAGACAGGCCTGGCATTTACTGCGCCGCATCGCGATGAACGTTGAAGCGGGCTGAAGCCCGCGCTCCGTCACTAAATGCAACAAAGTCTCAGTCGGGTTCTTTGCCGCACCCTGACGTTTTTTAATCAGCAGCATTGTTGGTTATGAATAAAGACAACCTCTCTTTCTGGATGACTTTGGCCGGGACCGTTTGCTGGGGTGTTTGTTTTTGGTGGATGCGCCGGCTATCAATCAAACAGAATTTCCTTTTGGATCAGCTTCGCGAGCAGGGCAAACGAATCGAAAAGTTATCCCGGATCGAGCATGATCTCATCAAGGAAGTGCATCCGCAGGTCAGCGAGATCAAGGAAGGGATGGAAGAAATGATCGCGGTGGTGAAGGAAAATTCAGAAAACAATCCTCCGGCATCCCAAAAGAAGGGGCATTAGCCGAACAGGAACCACAAAACACAGGCTCAATATGCAACGGGTACAGTTGAACACTGTATCTGGAGCGCGGCTGAAAGACGGATCAGGCCGGACGCCAGACAAATCAATGCGCCAGAAGGAGACGCATCAAAAGCACCATTCCCATTGACAAACTGACAACCATTGCTCCGCCCAGAAAGTCAAACCTGGCCTCCGGTGTGCGATTCATGAAGAGTACCGAAGTCAAGAAATGGTGAAAGCCGCTTCGCCTCGCCCTGCCAAAAACTGTTTTCACCATTTCATGCTTTGACATAAAAACGGGGATACTGTGGAGCCGTGCTCCTGAAAAATCTATGGGGTGTTTCCCCCATACAAATCCAAATGGTTTGATTGGAATTGGAGCGTCAAAAAATCATGAGGCAGGACCCGTTTCAGCGATGGGAGCGTCTTCGCTGCCACATCGCGGCCGGATGGTTCTGTGGATGGAGAGTTTGCAGAAAGAATCGGGGCAGTGATGAAACGCGGCCTGCAACCGCCCGTTTGAGTGCATTTGCCGCGCGCAGAGAACGTCTTGATGCTTGCAATGTCCGCCGGAGTGAACATGGGGTAAACACCCCATAGTGCCCGCAAGGTTTGCCAGCTTATTATTCATCTCGCCATGAAAGATAAAACAATCTCGCAAGCGGGAGAGTCAACCTGCGCGCCACTTCCGCCCTGTCGCATTCTCGTGGTGGATGACGACACGGGCATCCGCCAACTCAACACCGGAGCGTTGATTCGCTCCGGCTACCACGTGGACGCCGCCGCTGATGGCGCCGCCGCGTGGGAGGCGCTTAGTGCCGACAGCTACGATCTGATGATCACCGACCACAACATGCCGAAGGTGTCAGGCGTTGAGTTGCTCAAGAAGCTGCGTGCCGCCCGCATGGTCGTGCCGGTCATCATGGCCACAGGAACATTGCCAAAGGAGGAATCCACCCGATACCCCTGGCTCCAACCCGCCGCTACGCTGCTCAAGCCCTATACCGTCGAAGAGATGTTGAGAACGGTGAAAAAGGTCCTGGGCGAAGCGGAGAGCACCGCCGACGGCTCCCAACTGTTTATGTTTATGAATCCTGCTATGAAAGACAACAAAACCTCGCAAGCGGGAGAGCCGGCGGGCGCATCACGGCAATGCCCAACGGATCCGCGCCACCGGATTCTCGTGGTGGATGACGATAGCGACCTTCGCCTGCTGTACACCGATGTGCTGGCTCTTCCCCGCTACCACGTTGACGCCGCCGAAGATGGTGCAGCCGGCTGGGAGGCGCTTCAGGCCAACAACTACAATCTTCTGATTACCGAGCACAGCCTGCCCAAGCTGACCGGCGTTGAACTGGTCAGGAAGCTGCGTGCCGCCCGCATGGCCGTGCCGGTCGTCATGGCCGCAGGAAGATTGCCCACGCACGAACTGGCCCGAAACCCGTCGCTTCTACTGGCGGCCATGCTGGTGAAGCCCTTTGCCGTTGATGCGTTGCTGGACACGGTGAAAAACGTCCTGCGCGCGACCGACAGTCCCCGCTCGCCCCGTGAAATATTACTGGCCGCCGGCTCCAGCGGCTCCGCACCGCCTATTTCACGGGGCGAGCAGCTCGCGCCGCCGCCAAACTGGCAAAGCCAGCCATCAGTTGAGGGTTTACGGCTGTGATGATTCCAATCCCCGGTCCAGCGTCCAGTTGACGCTCCTCCAGCCCGGACACTTGTGCCAGGGCCGAATCCACGAAAACGCTTATGGGGTGAACACCCCATAGCACCTGGTGTGTTCCATGCTTAAATTATCATAAGCTAACCGCCAAAGGATTTTGATTATGTAAGCCAAAATTCATGGTGGAGTTGGGATATGAAGAGCAATCATCAAAACGAGAACGTAACAGGCCACGAGGCGTTGCGCGCCTCGGAAGTCAGTTATCGGCGGCTGTTCGAAGCGGCGAAGGACGGCATTTTGATCCTGGACGCCGACACGGGACGCATCAACGATGTGAATCCCTTCCTTTTTAATCTATTGGGTTTTTCCCGCAGTGAAATGGTCGGCAAAACCGTCGGCGAGCTTAGTCCGTTCAAGGACATCGAGTCGAACAAGGTCATGCTTGAGCGATTACAAAAGAGCGGGTATGTCCGCTATGAAGATCTGCCGCTGGAAACAAGGGACGGTCGCAAGATCGCCGTGGAGTTTGTCAGCAACGTGTATCAAGCCGGTGACCGCAACGTGATCCAATGCAACGTCCGCGACATCACCGCACGCAAGCAAGCTGAAGAGCAGTTGAAGGCATCGTTCAAGGAAATTGGCGAGCTGAACACCAATATCCGGAATTTTTACCATACCCTCTCACACGAACTGAAGACACCGCTCACCTCGGCCCGCGAGTTTATTTCCATTGTCATTGATGGTCTCGCCGGTCCGCTGAACGAAACCCAATTGGAGTATTTGGGCGTCGCCAAAGAGAGCTGCGATCAGTTGTGCCTCTATATCAACGACCTGTTGGACGTGACGAGACTGGAGACCGGCAAAATGAGGATCGAGTTCCAGACGCTGCCTTTGGTGGCGCTGGTTGAACGAGTGGTGGAAATACTGGCCCCGGCCGCGGCGGGAAAAGGTGTCAGCCTGATCTGTGACTGTCAACCGGACCTGCCGGCCGTCCCCATCGACAGGCAGCGCATCCTGCAGGTGCTGACGAATCTCACCACCAATGCCATAAAGTTTACCCCGGCAGGAGGGCACATTCGCCTGAGTCTCGGCGAAGCCCCGGCGGATCCCGAGTGCCTCCAGGTTGACGTTCGCGATACAGGGCGGGGCATTCCCGAGGACCAGCTCGACATGATCTTTAATCGCCGCTACCAGGCGAACTACAATGCCCATTCTGTCGATGCACAGATTGGCTTGGGCCTGGGCCTATACATTTGCCAGGAATTGGTGGACTTGCATGGAGGGCGTATCTGGGTGGAAAGCGAGATCGGAAAGGGCAGCACGTTTTCATTCGTGGTCCCGAAGCAGGCGATGAGGAAAGGCACGCACGTGCTCATCGTGGACGACGATGACGGGGTGCGCGAAATGCTCCGCCTCACCCTGGAGGATCAACAGTTTGAGGTCACGACGGCTGAGGGGGGAAGTGAAGCGCTGCGACTGATGGAAATGAAAACTCCGGACATCGTGGTGCTGGATTTGAAGATGGCTGGGCTGGATGGGCCGAGCACGTTGAAAGAGATCAGAATGAACTGGGGGTTTATTCCCGTGATCGTGTACACCGGCTACCCCGACGGCGATCTCGTGGGGCAGGCCATGGAATTTTCTCCCTTTACGTTGCTGACCAAGGCGTGCCCGCCGAAGCGGTTTGTCGAAACCGTCCGGCGAATGTGCCACACCCATGAGACTCGATTCCTGAAGAAGAACGGCAAGGCCGGCCAGGCGCCCGCAGTTCAGCGCGCCCGAAACCATTTCACGAGCGAAGACCCCGCGCGACACCCCCCACTCAATTCATGAAAAAAATACTCATTGTCGAAGACGATCAGAAAACCGCCATGGCTTTGGTTATTCGACTCAAAGCCAATGGCTACAACGCATCCATCGCGCCTGATGCGATCGCCGGGGCAAGCCAGGCCCGCGCAATTAAACCTGACTTGATCCTGCTGGACATTTCCCTGCCAGCGGGCGATGGCTTCCAACTGGCAGAAACCTTTCTCCGCATGCCCGAAACGAATGGAACACCGGTTATTTTCATCACCGCATCCAAGGACCCCGAACTCATGCAAAAAGTCATGCAGTTGGGGGCTATCGGCCTGTTCGAGAAACCGTTCGATACCGAAAAATTGCTCGGCAGCATCGACGATAAATTCAACCGCATGACGGACTTGTTGAATGCCCGACAGTGTTCCGCCGCCAGCAATCAACTTAAACGGTGAAGAGCATCCTCATCATCGAAGATAACCGGAAAATCGCCCTGGCGCTGACCCTTCGGATCAAATCCGCCGGCTATGAGACAACCACGGCTTACGACGGTTTGACTGGATTGGATGCCGCAGTCAAAAATCCCCCGGACCTGGTGCTGTTGGACATCTGCCTGCCCGCCGGCGATGGCTTTGCCCTGTCCGAAAGAATCCAAACTCTCCTCCCCACGCCCACTCCCGTTATTTTTATTACAGCCAGCAAGCAGCCCGGCTTCCGCCAAAAAGCAAACGAACAGGGAGCGGCGGGATATTTCGAGAAGCCATACGAGGCGAAAGAGCTTCTCGCCGCGATTCAGAACGCCCTCGACCCACCCGGCCATGGATCACTCGCTCCAAAACATGAGACTCAAACTTGCGCATGAACAAAACCATGATTTCCAAGGACTCTTTCAGAACGGAGCGCCCGCCATCACCGCTTGAGAGTTCGAACCGGACCGTGGCTCATAATGAAGGCGGAATAAGGAAGAAGAATCACGACGCGGACGCCGCCAAACTGGCAAAGCCAGCCATCAGCCGATGGTTTGCAGTTATGATGATTCCAATCCCCGGTCCAGCGTCCAGTTGACGCTCCTCCAGCCCGGACACTTGTGCCGGGGCTGAATCCACGAAAACGCTTATGGGGTGAACACCCCATAGCACCTGGCATCTTCGATGCTTAAATAATCATAAGCTAACCGCCAAAGGATTTTGATTTTGTAAGCCAAAATTCATGGTGGAGTTGGGATATGAAGAGCAATCATCAAAACGAGAACGTAACCGGCAACGGGGCGCGAATGGAGCAGGCGCTCCGCGCCTCCGAGTTGAGTTATCACCGGCTGTTCGAAGCGGCGCAGGATGGCATCCTGATTCTGGACGTTGACACGGGACGCATCAACGATGTGAATCCTTTCCTGATTAAACTATTGGGTTTTTCCCACGGTGAAATGGTCGGCAAAACCGTCGGCGAGATTAGTCCGTTCAAAGACATCTGGTCGAACAAGGTCATGCTTGAGCGATTAAAAGAGGACGGGTATGTCCGTTATCACGACCTGCCGCTGGAAACGAGAGACGGTCGCAAGATTGCCGTGGAGTTTGTCAGCAACGTGTATCAAGCCGGTGACAAAAAAGTGATTCAATGCAACATCCGCGACATCACGGAGCGCAAAAAGGCGGAAGATGCGGTGCGCGAGAGCGAGCGCCGGTTTCAAACGCTCGCGGATATCTCGCCGGCAGGCATTTTTCAGACGGATGCGCAGGGGCAGACCACTTACGTCAATCCACGGTGGTGCCAGATCTCCGGGCTGTCAGCGACGGATGCGTTGGGCGATGGATGGTTGCGCGCAGTGCATCCGGAGGATCGGGGAAAGCTCGTCCAAGGTTGGCAGGCCGCCACCCAAATGCAAAGCATCTCCAAAGCTGATTACCGCTTTGTGCATCCCGATGGGACCATTTCTTGGGTCTTGGGCCAGGCCGTTCCCGAAAAAGACCATACCGGTCGTATCGTCGGATACGTGGGCGCCGTCACAGACATCACCGAGCGCAAGCAGGCGGAAGTGGCGCTGCGCGCGAGCGAGGGAAAATTTTCCAAAGTGTTCCACTCCAGTCCGGTGCCCATGATACTTTCCACCATCAAAGAAGGCCGCTACCTGGATGTGAACGCAGAATTCTTGAAGATGTTTGGCTGGTCCCGCGAAGAAGTGATTGGGCACACGGCGTTTGAATTAAACATTTGGGTGAACCCGGAGGATCGTGCCGCCGTCATTTCAAAGGTCAAAGAGAATGGCTCGGTGCATAACTTTGAATTGGATGTTCGCGCCAAGTCCGGCCAGATTCGCCGCGTATTGTGGACGGTGGAAGCGGCGGTCATCGGTGATGAACGCTGCTTTTTGGGAACATTGCTGGACATCAACGAGCGCAAGCGGATGGAAGAAGCTCTCCGGCAGAGCGAGGCAACTTTGCGTGGTGTTTTCCAGGCCGCGCCCATTGGCATTTGCATCATGAAGGACCGCTTGTTTCAGAGCGCAAATGATTATTGGTGCAAGAGCTTTGGCTACACCGAGAAAAGCCTCCTCGGCAAGTCCCCCCGGATGTTGCATGAGAGCGATGAGGAGTATGAGCGAGTTGGACGGGAACTCTACACACATTTTCAGGAGGGAGGCATTGCCACATCCGAGACAAGGCTGCGCCGAAGTGATGGCGCTTTGCGCGACGTTATTTTGACGACCGCGCCTCTCCGGGCCGGGGATCCAACGGCTGGCAAGGTGATGACGATTCACGACATCACCGAACAGCGGAAGATGGAGGCGCAGTTTATCGAAGCGCAAAAAATGGAAGTGATCGGCCAGCTCGCCGGCGGCGTGGCGCATGACTTCAACAATATTCTGGGCGTCATCATCGGCTACAGCGATTTGATCACGGCAGACCTTGGCGCGGACAGCCCGCTGCGACAATGTACCGAGGAGATCCGGCACGCGACGGAGCGTGCCGCCGGGTTGACGCGGCAACTGCTCATCTTCAGCCGCAAACAAACGGTGCAACCCGTCGTGCTCGACCTCAATGACGCGGTGAAAAACCTGAATAAAATGCTGCGGCGGCTCATTGACGAGCACATCGAAATGACGATTGTTCCCGGAAAACAAACCGGACACGTCAAGGCCGACCCCGGTTACGTCGGGCAAGTGCTGATGAATCTGGTCGTCAATGCCCGCGATGCCATGCCCAACGGCGGCAAGCTCACCATCGCAACCAACAATGTCACGCTCGATGAAAACTACTCGCCCGGTGGAACAGGTGTTGACAATGCGACGTCGCAGGTTGGCAGTATTATTCCACAGGGCAAGCACAAACACCCGGGCGCAATTCCCGGCGACTACGTGATGCTCAGTGTCAGTGACACGGGAGTCGGCATGACCGAGGAAGTCAAAGCGCGCCTGTTTGAGGCATTTTTCACGACGAAGCCATTGGGCAAGGGCACCGGTTTGGGCCTCGCGACCTGCCAGACCATCGTCCAGCAATCCGGTGGTCACATTGACGTTGACAGCGAGGTGGGCAAGGGCACGACCTTCAAGATTTATTTCCCGCAAGTTGATGAACCGTTGGACACCGATACGAAATTCATCAAAGCCGGGCCGTTGC
Source organism: Verrucomicrobia subdivision 3 bacterium UBA7542 (assembly GCA_002479245.1). Lineage (GTDB taxonomy): Bacteria > Verrucomicrobiota > Verrucomicrobiia > Limisphaerales > UBA11358 > UBA11358. Next base: position 13,173 of record DLMG01000341.1, read on the forward strand.
CGCGCGGGACGGAAACCTTGCTGGTCGTGGAAGATGAGCCGGGCGTGAGGCATCTGGCCCAACGTGTATTGGAAAATCAGGGCTACACTGTGCTCCGGGCGATGAACGGTCAGCATGCATTGCACCTGGCTCAAGAGCATAAAGGATCACCGATTCGTTTGGTGGTCACCGATGTCATCATGCCGCTGATGGGCGGCAAGGTAATGGCGGAGTGGCTGAAAACAACTTATCCCGATCTCAAAATCCTCTTCACGTCGGGTTACACGGATGACGCCATTGCCCAACATGGCGTGCTTGACGCAGGAGTTGAGTTCCTGTCCAAACCTTATACGCCCGCAACGCTTGTCCGCAAGGTGCGCGAGATGCTGGATACGCCGCAGACTTAAGCCGGCACATGAACAAACTTAAACCACTGTCGGTTGGCAAACAGGTGTTGTTCACCTTTGGAACGCTGTGCGCGATTCTCCTGATCATTGGCGGGTTGTTTTTTTTCAGCCTGCAATCCATTGAGCGCGGTAATCAACGGCAACAATCGCGCGCCCTGAACAAATTGGCCTTGATTGACAACACGGCGCAGGAGGTGGGACAGATGCAAGCCGAAGCGCTTCGGCAGGTCCTGGCATCGGACATGGGGGAGATAAAGCGTCTGGATCAAACCGTCCGCGATATTGAGAAAAACAATACCAGGGAACTCGCCGACTATCAAAAATTCATTGATACGGAAAAGGAAAGACAACTTTACGATAGAGTCATGCAGTCGCGAAAAGCATATTGGGAACAGACGCTGCCGGTGTTGGCGCTTGGTTTGAGCAATCGAGATGCCGAGGCGACGGAATTGATCATCTCGAAGCAGGCTCCCGCATACGATGAATACCTGAAAGCAATCAACGAGTTGGCCAACCATGTGGAAATCAACGCGCTGGACGTTGCCGAGGCAATGACTCGTTTCATTTTCAAAATTAGAATTATTGGCGATGTTCTCGTCGGCGTGACGATACTTATTGCCATTGGAACAGGTTTTGCCATCGCGAGAGTTGCCCGCCAACTTAAAAAGGACAACAACATTTTCCAAGCTGAAATCAAGGAGCGGAAACAAACAGAAGAGAAGTTGAACTGGAAAACGGCATTCCTTGAGGCCCAGGTGAATTCCACCATTGATGGAATTTTAGTAGTGGATGAGCAGGGCAAGAAGATTCTTCAAAACCAGCGGACTGCCGACTTGTTAAAAATTCCCCAGCACATCTTGGACGATAAAAACGACGAGGCACAGCGTCGGTGGGTCGCGGGCATGACCAAAAATCCCGAACGGTTTGTCGAAAAAGTCGCCTATCTTTATTCTCACCCGAACGAAATCGGCCGCGATGAGACTGAGTTTAAGGACGGGATGATTCTGGACCGATACTCGGCTCCCGTTGTTGGCAAAGACGGAAAATACTACGGCAGAATCTGGACGTTCCGCGACATCACCGAGCGCAAACGCACCGAGGAACAACTTCGCGTGCAGGCCACAGCGCTCGATGCGGCAGCCAATGCCATCATGATTACCGACCACAACGGCACGATCCAATCGGTTAACCCCGCTTTCACGGCGCTTACCGGCTACACCGCCCAGGAAGCCGTCGGACAAAACCCGCGCATCCTTAAAGGCGGCAACCACGATGAAGCGTTCTATCGAAATCTCTGGCAGACGATTTCCTCCGGTCGGGTCTGGAGCGGGGAACTGACCAACCGCCGCAAGGACGGCAGCCTCTATGCCGAAGAGATGACGATCACCCCGTTGCGGAACGCCGAAGGCGTGATCGCCCGATACATTGCCATCAAGCGGGACATCACCGAGCGCAAAGAGATTGAAGCACAAATGGAGCGGCTACGCACTGAACACGCACTCATTTTGAACTCCATAGGGGAGGGCGTGCATTGGATTGACGTTGATGGGCGAATCAAATTTGAAAATCCTGCCGCTGTAAAAATGCTTGGCTATGAGGTTTCCGAACTGATCGGCAAGCCGGCGCATCCCACAATGCATCATACGCGGGCCGATGGCGCCGCCTACCCGCAAAGCGAATGTTTTATTTACGCGACTTTGAGAGATGGGGTGGTTCGCCGCGTGACCGACGAGGTCTTTTGGCGAAAAGATGGGTCGAGCTTCGCCGTCGAATATGTCTGCACGCCGATTTACGACAAGAACGGACGTTCCGGCGGCTCCGTGGTTATATTTACCGACATCACCGAGCGCAAGCGGGCGGAAGAGGCGCTGCGTGCATCACAGCAAATCATCGAAGGGATTATCAACGCGATGCCCATGAGGGTATTCTGGAAGGACAAGAATCTCGTTTACCTGGGCTGCAACGCGATATTCGCGCGCGATGCCGGATTTGCCGGTCCGAAGGACATCATCGGGAAAGATGATTACCAGATGGGATGGCGTGATCAGGCGGAATTGTATCGCGCCGATGACCGCCAGGTCATCGAGAGTGGCTGCTCCAAGCTTTTGATCGAAGAACCCCAGACGACCCCCGCAGGGGAAAACATCACGCTTCTTTCGAGCAAGCTACCTCTGCGCGGTTCCAAGGGGGAGATCAGTGGCGTGCTCGGAACGTATATGGACATCACCGAGCGCAAACGGCTCGAAACCCAGTTATTTCAATCTCAGAAACTGGAAACCGTCGGCAAACTGGCCGGCGGCATCGCGCACGAGTTCAACAGCATCCTGACGGCCATCATCGGCCAGAGTGAATTACTGCTCGGCGACCTTCCCGCAGGGAGTCCGCTGGCCCAAAACGCGACCGAAATCAGCCAAGCCGCCGGTCGTGCCGCCACGCTGACCCGGCAACTCCTGGCGTATGGCCGCAAGCAATTTCTACAACCGGAAACCCTCGATCTAAACCGGGTCATCACGAGCATGGAAGGCATGTTTCACCTTCTCATGGACGGTGAGGTGGATACGCAGATTGTTGCCGCCCCTGGCCTGCAGGCGGTGAAGGTGGACGCCGGACAGATCGAGCAGGTCATCGTGAACATGGCCATCAACGCGCGCGACGCCATGCCTAATGGTGGCAAACTCACGCTCGAAACCGCCAACGTCACGCTGGATCAGGAGCAGGTCAGCCGTTTTCCTGAATTGAAGGCGGGAGAATATGTGATGCTCGCCATCACGGACACGGGCGCAGGCATGAGCGAGGAAGTAAAGGCGCGCGTCTTCGAGCCGTTTTTTACGACCAAGAGTGTTGGCCAGGGAACCGGTTTGGGATTGTCCACCTGTTACGGCATCATCAAACAAAGCGGCGGTCATATCAACGTTGATAGCGAGCCGGGCCGGGGCACAACTTTCAAAATTTATCTGCCGCAAGTTGAACCGCAGGCGAAGATTCCCCTCCAGCGTCTTGACTCACCTGATTTGCCGCGCGGGACGGAAACCATTCTGCTGGTCGAGGACGATCCCGCCTTGCGGGAGATGGCGGCGACCTTGTTAAGACGGCTGGGTTACACGGTATTGGCGGCGGCCAATGGCAACGAAGCCTTGAGCCTGAAACAACAGTGCGACAACGGACACATTGACTTGTTGTTCACCGATGTCGTCATGCCGCAAATGAGCGGCAAGGAATTGTCCGAGCGCGTGCGGGCGTTATATCCGCACACCCGGATTCTTTTCACCTCCGCTAACACCGGGAATGCCATCGTCCATCAAGGCGCGTTGAACCAAGGCGTGACGCTGCTGCAAAAACCCTTCACGCCGTCCGCGCTGGCGCACAAATTGCGGGAAGTGCTGGATCAACCGGGCGCCCCGAAACCGGACCCCGCGCAGAAAACATCTGGCTTCACGAAAATCTCCGATGACGTAAAGACACCCGGGAGCTGATTATGGCAAAAGGGATGCAGAATCGTAAACTGACGACGCTCACGCGCGTGGTGGTTCTCATTGCGCTTTACTTCGTCGGGGGATTGATCGGCAAAGAGACATCGTTCCTCTCCGGCAGCGTGGCGTTGCTCTGGCCGCCGGCGGGCATCGCGCTCGCCGCCATTCTGCTGTTTGGCTACCGGTTTTGGCCGGGCGTGGCTTTGGGAGCGGTGCTGTTTTCGTTCATGAATGGAATGCCGCTCGGATTTTTCACGCTCGGAACAGCCATTGGCAATACCATGGGTGCCGTCGTCTGCGCTTACTTGCTTGAAAGATTCATCGCCTTCGACAATGCGATGGAGCGCACACGCGATGTGACCGGCTACATCGGATTGGCGTGTTTTCTGGGCACAACGGTCAATGCGGCGTTCAATGTCGTCAGTCTCGCCTACAGCGGCGCGGTGGCGTGGGACAATTTATTTTCCACCACCCTGGTGTGGTGGATGCCGAATGCGCTGGCCGGGCTGGTGGTCGCGCCGTTCATCATCACCTGGGCAACGCCGTCGGCCACCCGCTGGAATGGCAAGCTGATTGCCGAAGCCGTCATCTGCGGCGCAGGTTTGGTGGGCGGCACCCTGATTTCCTTCAATTCCTGGTTTGTCTATGGGATTCAAAATTATCCGCTGGCCTACCTGCCTTTTCCCTTTCTCGTCTGGGGCGCATTGCGATTTGGCCAGCGCGGCGCAACCACTGGAACCTTGCTGGTGTCGGCACTGGCCATCCATTCACTGCTCCAGGGCATCGGGCCGTTCGTGACCAATACCGAGAGGGATAGTCTGATGCTGATCGGCAGTTACATCGGGATTCTGGCGGTCACCAATATGCTGCTGGCCGCCGCCGCTGCCGAACGTCGCGCCGCGGAACGCGCGGTGTCGGAAAGTGAAAAACGTTTTCGCGCGGTGGTGGAAGACCAGACGGATTTGATTTGCCGGTTCAAGCCGGACGGTTTGCTCACTTTTGTCAACGAAGCTTTCTGTCGCTTCCATGGCAAACGCAGTGATGAACTGATCGGCACAAATTTTTTTCAAACTCTTTCCGAAGAGGATGCCGCCGTTCCTCTGAGCTACATCAACTCTTTGCCGCCGGATGAACCGGTGGTTTCGTTCGACCATCGCCTGCATTCGCCGGACGATCAGGTGGTGTGGCATCAATACCGGGTCCGCCGGCTGTTTCAGGGAAAAGGTCCCGCCGGGGCGGGACGGGAGTTTCAGGCGGTGATTCAGGACATCACGCAGCGCAAACAATCCGAGCAGGCCTTGCGCGCGAGCGAGGAAAAATATCGTTCGCTCATTGATCATATCCCGGACGTGGTCTGGACGGCCGATTCAAACCGGAAGCTGATTTATATCAGCGGCAACGCTGTCAAGGTGCTGGGTTACAGTTCGGAAGAACTCCTTGAGAAAGGCAGGGAACTTTGGATGGATCGGATTCATCCTGAAGACGCGGCGCGCGTCCGCCAGGCTTATCGGAAGCTTTTCTCAAATGGCGAAAAGTTCGACGTGGAATACCGGATTTGCCGGAAAGACGGCGAGTGGATCTGGTTGCATGACCGGGCGCTGACCACGCGCCCAGGCTCGCCCCGTGAAATAGGCGGTGCGGAGGCTCGCCCCGTGGAATACGCGTCCGGTGGCGCGGGGCACGCCGCAGAGGTTATTCCACGGGGCAAGGGTCAGGCGGCAGTGGATATTTCACGGGGCGAGGGAATCATGTGCGCCGACGGAATTTTTCTGGACGTCACACAACGCCGGCAAGCCGAAGCCGCCATCCAGCACACCAAGGATGCCGCCGAATCCGCGAATCTCGCCAAGAGCCGGTTTCTCGCCAACATGAGCCACGAGTTACGCACGCCGCTCAATGCCATCATCGGCTTTTCAGAAATCCTCGCCGACAAAACTTTTGGCGACCTGAACGACCGGCAACTCAAATACAGCAACAACATTCTCAACAGCGGACGCCAACTGCTCCAGCTCATCAACGATATTCTCGATCTGGCCAAGGTGGAGGCTGGTCGGGTGGAGTTGATGCGCAACACGTTCGTCGTCGCCAAAGCTTTGTCGGAGGTGCAAACCATTGTTAAAACGCTGGCCAACAAGAAGAGAATCAGCCTTGAGTTTGAAGTTGGGGCGAACCTTCCCCCGCTGTTTGCTGACGAAGCGAAGTTCAAGCAGGTCATGTATAACCTGCTCAGCAACGCCATCAAGTTCACACCGGACGGTGGGAGAGTGACAGTAACGGCCGCTTTCCAAAACGAAGCCAAAGGAGATTCGAGTCCGGCGTCGAAGATCGCGCTGGCAGGTGAGTCCTTGCGAGTAGCCGTTACGGACACGGGCATTGGCATTAAAGCGAATGACCAGGAGCGCGTTTTCAAAGAGTTCGAGCAAGTGGACTCGTCTTACGGCCGGCAGCAGCAAGGCACCGGGCTGGGGCTGGCATTGACCAAAAGGCTGATCGAGATGCACGGCGGACGGATCTGGGTGGAGAGTGACGGTGTCGAAGGCAAGGGCAGCACCTTCACTTTCCTGATTCCGATGCCCAAGACCGAAGCCAGGCCGACACAACTAACCGACAAGCCGGACTTGCACGACGACACCATTCATCCGTTGGTTTTAGTCGTGACGAATGATGACTCCCATCAGCAACTGGTTGGCCATTACCTGACGGGTGCGGGTTACGACATTACAGTGGTTTCCGAAACTGCGGCGATGATTGCGGCGTTGAAAGCCCGGCGGCCTTATGCCGTGGTGATTGACCGGAAAATGGGCAGCGCGGACGACTGGCCGGGCGGCGCAGGCCAGTCGCCGGAACAATCCAAATCCGATTTTTCGGATACGCTCATACAACACAAGTGCCGCTCACACATCCCGGCCGGAATACCGCAGGTGATTTTTTCGGAGGACGGAAATGGCCGGCTGGCGTTCAGTTTATTGGGCAAGGAAGGAGTTGTTCCCGAGCGAGTGGGTTGCCGTTTGGTGGACGCCATCCGCCAATCCGACAAAACCACCGGCAAAGAACTCAAAACAATCCTGATCATTGACGACGAGCCTGTCTTGCTGGAATTGCTAACGAAAACTCTGCTGCAAAAAGGTTTTAGCATTCTTCGGGCTTTGGACGGTCGGACCGGCGTGGAGTTCGCCACGAATTATCTTCCTGAAGTCATCATTCTGGACTTCAGCATGCCCGAGTTCAATGGGATTCAGGTTGTCGAACAGCTTCGCGCGCACCCGCGCACGAAAAACATTCCCATTCTGATCAACACCGGCACCCTCCTCAATGAGGAAGAACGACAACGGCTGGCCGGTCATGTGCAGTCCATCACCTCCAAAACGGAGCATGAAAGCCTGCTCACTGAACTGGAACGCCTGGGTGCGTTGAGTGACGAGGCGGTTGCAACCGGAGCGAACTTATGACTGGCAACAAAATACTCATCATCGAGGACAACCAGTTGAACCTTGAGCTGGCCACCGACTTGTTGGCGGCGAACGGCTTCGTGGTTTCTTCGGCGCGGACGGCTGAAGAAGGGCTGCGGATGGCGCGCGAGCTTTTGCCGGACCTGGTGCTGATGGATTTCAGTCTGCCCGGCATGGATGGCCTGTGTGCCACCAAAGACCTCAAAGCCGATCCGGCGACGCGCCACCTGACCGTGGTCGGTCTCACAGCTCACGCGATGAAGGGCGACGAGCAAATCGCGCTGAACGCGGGTTGCGATGGCTATCTGACCAAGCCGATTGACACCCGGACGTTCGTCGCCACCGTAAAAAACTTCATTGCGCCGGCAAACTTGCGCCAGACAAACAAATAACTCCTTAAAAATTATGCAAAGTGAAATCAAAAACATCAAACCCGCGTCCACCGGGCCAACGAGTTCTCTCGGCTTCGTGCTGGTGGTGGATGACGAAGAGCAAAACCGCAGTCTGTTGCGTGACCCGCTGGAAGCGCGCGGCTATGAAATTGCGGAGGCCGAAAACGGTTTGCTGGCGCTACAGAAAGTTGCCAAGCGTCCGCCCGACGTCATCCTGCTCGACCTGATGATGCCCAGGATGGACGGCTTTGAAGTCTGCCGCCGGTTGAAAAAAGATTTGAAGACGGCGCACATTCCCATCTTGATCGTGACCGCGCTCTCCGAACGCAAGGAACGGCTGATGGGCATTGAAGCTGGCGCGAACGATTTTTTGAATAAACCGATTGATATTCAAGACGTGATCCTGCGGGTGGGCAACGCCGTTTATGCCAAACATCTCCAAGACCAGCTTCAGGCTGAACAGGAGAAGTCCGAGCGGCTCCTGTTGAACATTCTCCCCAAACCCATCGCTGAACGGATGAAAAAAGGGGAGACCAACATCGCCGACAGCTATCCCGATGTCACGGTGCTGCTGGCGGACTTGATTGGTTTCACCACACTGTCGGCCCACATCGGTCCGGAGCAGATCGTCCAGTTGTTGAACGAGATATTTTCGGCCTTTGATCTTTTGGCGGAAAAACACGGCTTGGAAAAAATCAAGACCATCGGCGACGCTTACATGGTGGTTGGCGGCATTTCCTTTCCCCGGCCCGACCATGCCGAAGCCAGCGCCGAACTGGCGATCAACATGCAGGAAGAGATTCAGCGATTCAACCAGCAGTATAACACCTCCGTCCGTCTCTGTGTTGGCATCTGCACCGGCCCGGTCGTCGCGGGTGTCATTGGACGCGGGAGATTTGCCTACGATCTTTGGGGTGAAACCGTCAATCTCGCCTATCGCCTGGAATCAACGGGCGAAGCGGGAAAAATTCAAATCGCCGAATCCACCTACGAACGGTTGAAACATAAATATCAGTTTGAACCGAAGCACAGCATTGACGTCAAGGGACACGGCCATCTGTCTGCCTACTGGCTCGACAAACGGACATGACTTTGCGAAACGGCTTCGCGTGGTTGCGGCGTGGGCGGGCATGTGATGCGAACCGTGTCGTCGGCATGATATGATGCGTGACGGAGTATTGACACAATACGGATGTACCGCCGCACGCACGCACGCCATCGTGTTCGCCGCGAGGGCGCGCCGAACTACAGCCGGGGCGGCGGGGCTCACCATTCTGCCAAAGCTTTCTTCATCGACGAGTTGTTGGAAACGGTGAGAGTAGTCTTACGTGGCACCGACAGTGCCTGCTCGCCCCGTGAAATATTACTGGCCGCCGGCTCCAGCGGCTCCGCACCGCCTATTTCACGGGGCGAGCAGCTCGCGCCGCTGCCAAACTGGCAAAGCCAGCCGTCAGTTGAGGGTTTACGGCTGTGATGATTCCAATCCCCGGTCCAGCGTCCAGTTGACGCTCCTCCAGTCCGGATGCTTGTGCCGGGGCTGAATCCACGAAAACGCTTATGGGGTGAACACCCCATAGCACCCGCACGGTTGCCCAACATATTCTCCTGTCATTCGTAACAGAATGGCTCTTCCCAAGTGGAAACAGTCATCTCAGATAAACGACGACAAATAAAAGAAGCACCGGTGAACAGACTTAAAGATTTATTCCTTAAAAAACGGACGGGCCGATCTGACCCGAAATCCGGCCTTGGCCGGACGATGCCATCATCGGTTGTGGCTGAAGAGTTTATTAACCGTGGAAACTGGCATATGGATTTTTCAATCGAATTGGATCAATTGAAGTCTTCTCTTTCGCCCAAGGCCGATCAGGACTTACGCCGGAAACGGATACTGGATACGCTTCTCATTTTGCTGGTCCTGCCATTTCTGATTCCGCTGGCCCTGTTTGTGACTATGTTAATACGCAGCGGTTCTCGCGGGCCGATTCTATTCAGGCAAGAGCGGGTTGGTTACCTGGGCAGGCGCTTCAGGTGCTTCAAATTTAGGACCATGTTTGTTGATGCAGACACGACCACGCACCAGGGACACCTGCATCAACTGATGAATTCCAACGCACCCATGATGAAGATGGATTCCAAGGGAGACCCCCGCATCATACCGTTTGGCGTGTTGCTCCGTGCGTCCGGTTTGGATGAGCTGCCCCAATTGATCAACGTGCTGCGGGGGGAAATGAGCCTGGTGGGCCCGCGCCCATGTTTGCCTTACGAATACGACAATTATCTGCCCTGGCAGAAGGAACGGTTTGGAACCGTGCCGGGTTTGACCGGGCTCTGGCAGGTGAGCGGAAAAAACAAGACCACCTTTGTGGAAATGATTCAACTCGATGTCAAGTATGCTAAAAACAAAACCCTCTGGTGGGATTTGAAAATCATCCTGATGACCGTCCCAGCCCTGGTCATTCAAATGCTGGAGACGCGTCGGGCCGGGAAAGCATCCTCCCGCCCCATTTGCCGGAAAACCAGTTATTCCAATCGTGCCATAGAGCAGTATTCCTTTACGAAAACAGCTCTTGTAAGTGCGGTTCAGGCTAGAGATGGCGAGGTTGCCTGGATACGGAAAGAATCGAAATTGAATTTATAATATGACAAAACCAATAAAAGTCGGTGTGGTAGGCTGCGGCTATTGGGGCCCCAATTTGATCCGCAATTTCAGGTCGCTTCCCGATTGCAGCATGAAGATGATGTGTGATGTCAGCGAAAATCGCCTGGCTCATCTTAAATCACTATACCCTGAGGTTGAAGGTGAGACGAATTACCATCACATGCTTAACGGCGTCGGCCTCGACGCGGTTGTCATCGCCACGTCGGTAAGATCGCATTTCCCGATGGCCAAAGCGAGCTTGTTGTCCGGCAAGCACACCTTCATCGAGAAGCCGATGGCGGCCTCCTCCCAGGAATGTGAGGAGTTGATTGATATTGCAGAGAAAAAGGGATTGGTACTGATGGTGGGACATACTTTTCTGTATTCGCCGGCGGTCAGGAAAATCAAGGAAATCTTGCAACGCGGCGACATTGGAGAAATCCGTTACATTTGCGCCCGGCGGTTGAATCTGGGACTTATCCAGAAAGACATCAATGTGGCCTGGGATCTGGCACCCCATGATATTGCCATTATTTTGCACATCATGGAAACGGAAGCGGTCACCATCAACTGCGAGGGTAGCGCGCATATCACGCCCGGGGTGGAGGATGTGACGACCATGTGGCTCAATTTTCCAGGAAATCGGTCGGCCATCATTCACAGCAGCTGGCTTGATCCGAGGAAAATCCGGGAAATGACCATTGTGGGCAGCAAGAAAATGATCCTCTATGACGACGTTTCCCAACTTGAGAAAATCCGGGTTTTTGACACGCGGGTTGAAAAGCCGCCGCACTATGACACCTTTGCCGAATTTAATTATGCGTATCATTATGGAGACGTCCACATTCCTTACCTCAAACAGGAGGAACCGTTAAAAATCGAATGCCAGCATTTTCTGGATAGCATCAATCAGGAAACAATCCCGTTGACGGATGGTAAACAAGGTCTTGAACTGGTCCGCATATTGGAGGCGTCTTCCAAGTCGCTGAAACGAGGCGGAGCCTCGGTCAATCTTTCGGGCCAGGAAAACGGGAACCGTTGGCTGCCACCGATCCTGGAACGGTCATGCGCATATCAACCGCCGGAATCGCAGACAAATGGATTTCGCGGACGGCCGGCAGGAAGCTGCGATTGAAGCTTCAGGTGCGTGCCCGACTAACTCATATATGAACCCTCTGGTTGAAGCTCCGGTTCATGAAGCCAAAACGGTTGACCTTCGGCCCGATGACGTCGGGTCGCCAACAAAGAATACCGAAACTCTCTGAATCAAGGCAGCTCGTGCCGCTTTGGCTGGAGGCGAGAACCAGACAATTGGCTTCCGACGCGGTGATCTCGTGCGCACGCATTGGAAGAGGATTGGGCGGTCAATGCCTGACGATGGATGCGGCGGGTCGGGCTGAATTCACGATAATCTCATATGGGGTGAAAACCCCATAGCGGACGCGCTGCTTCCGGGAGTATTATCTTGCCATGAGAAAAAAAATCAACCTGACAGGTTTTGTAATTGCCGGGGCAGCCGCACTTTTTGTGGGTCTTGCCGGAAACATGCACGCGATCCCAATTTCAATGCACGATGATTTGGACGCGGGGATACGCTCGTGGGTTTTGGGGCGAGATCTGCACGGAAACGAGTGGGTTTTGGGGCAAACTCTGCACGGTAACGAAATTGCTCATCTTGTTGATCAGAGCAGCCGTAATCAAAGCCTCGCCAGTCCAACTGCTTTCTTTTTGTTCAGGTCAGTCCCCGCACATAACGCGGGCGAGCCCGTCAACTTCGGCCCATGGAATTTTAATCATCACAGACACGGTGTGACGACGGCGTCGCCACCGTTGACCGGCCCAGATCCTGTGACGACGACGTCGCCACCGTTGACCGGTCAAGAGCCGAATGATCCTCCCACAAGCGTTCCGGATGGTGGGACGACCGCTATGATGATGGCGGGAGCTTTTTGTGGGCTTGCCCTCCTAAGAAAAACACTGAAAGTCTGATCCGGCTTCGTAACGGTTCGGGAATCTGATTTGGGCGGGGATATTTATCCTCGCCCTTGTTTCGGGCAACACCGGTTTCAGTTCGTCCATTGCAAAGTGGCCAGCCGTGAGCACGATAGACCAGTGGGTGGTAAAAAAGGGTTCAAACAGGTGCGCTTTTACTTCTTCACTCATCCCGGTGCCGTTGTCCGCAATGGCCAGCATGACGTAGTCACCCGCACCCATATCGGGGAAATTTTTCAGGTGGTTTTTGTCCAGGGTGGTGAACTGGCTGGTTCGGCTGAAAGTTCTCACAAGGCCAAATCGGCGTAGAGTTCCTTCTTGCTGCCAAAGCGTTTGACGCCTTTGCCCTTTTTGCTCGCGTTGAGTGTGCGGACGGTAAGTTCGTTCGGAATCCGAACGTCAAACGGCAGGCCGCGTTGCAGCTTGATTTGCCGATAGAGCAAATGCACCGTCTCGGAAACGGTCAGCCCCAAATCCGAAAGAATGTTTTCAACTTCGATTTTAAGTCGCGGTTCAACCCGGGCGCGGATGTTGGCGGTTTTGCTCATGCGGCGAATGTAGCCCTAATAGGGCTACATGGCAAGTTGTTTCAATTGTCTTTTGCCGTTCGTTCAATTCGTGAAACAGGGATGGGAGTTTGATGCAATGCGGGCGCATAGACGGCAAGGGGTCCGCTGACCGGATGTAAAACCTTTGGCTCTCGTCGCGGATTCAAACGCTTGCGCTCATTGATTGCGGTGAAGGTATGGCGTTCGATGGTTGGGAATTAATGTGGTCGGGTCGGAGGTTGGTTTCATGGAATTCCTGGTAGGGTAACACCCCATAGCGTCCTTTCACCCTCTGGCTTAGGTTCACAGCATGAATAATAAAACACTCATCCAAATTGGAGGTAATCTATGTCACTGATTTCTCTCGCTGTCACTCTGATCGTCATCGGCGTGCTGCTCTGGCTGGTCAACACTTATATTCCGATGGACGGAAAGATTAAAAATATTCTCAACGTCGTCGTGGTGATCTGCGTCGTCGTGTGGCTGTTGTTTGCCTTCGGCATTCTCAATCACTCAGGCGACATCCGCGTCCCACGGATTGGGTAGCCAAGCGAACCACATTTACACATTGAAAGGAACATTATGTTAGGAACTATTCTATTGATTGTACTCATTCTGATGTTGCTCGGCGCACTCCCTACGTGGCCACATAGCAAGAGTTGGGGCTATTACCCGAGCGGCGGACTGGGCTTGCTGGTCGTTATTCTGCTCGCCCTCGTTTTGCTCGGCAGAATTTGAGCCGGATAGGGGGCGTTTGTTCGCCCCGTGAAATACCAGTGGTGGTGGCGCCAGCACTTCTGCCCCGCCTATTTCACGGGGTGAGCCGAGAGGGATTGGCCGTTGAATGAATCGAATGCCAGACAAGAAATTCTGTCGAGCCAGTGTCAGGCCCCCGCCCGGAGAACGCTTTGATTCATGACAACTCCAATGGGGGAAACACCCCATAGCGCCCACCCGGTTCTCCGTGCTTATATCTCGCCATGGTAGAACAACGATTTCTCTGCAGCCCGCAGTCAGCCGCCACACCACCGCTGCCGCCGGCGCCGGCGCCGAGCTTGAACCGGACCGGAATCGAAATCCATTGGGGGGAAGCGGAAGCCAAAACCGTTACGATTCGGCACCATTATAACGAAGCGGCCACGAAGGTGTGCTGCATCAATCCCGCAGGCGCGGGACCAGGTTGTCGGCAAGGACTCGATGCGCAGCTTGCGTTGGACGCCCAAGCCCAAAAGGATTTTCCTCTCACGGCCGGAAAGGCGGGCGACTTGAAAACCCAACCGGACCGGAGAATTCGAAGTTCGGCGGCGGAGTTTGTCCGTCCCGGCCACAGCAACGTGGGTATTCCCGGCGCACTCGAAAAATCTTTGACTCCCGTCCTTCCGATGCTGCTGCGCCCGGGGACGGGCGCACTTCGTCCAGAACCGGCGCCGCTACCAAAGCGAGTTTTCAAACCGACTCTAAGTTTGGCGCTGGCATCGGTCTTGTTGTGCCTCTCGCCGTTCGCCCACGGGCAGGAACCGGCCGTTGGCTTCACGAGGCCGCCGGCAGCGGAGACCGTTGTTCTCCCCAAATCCGTCCCTGACCCCATCGAACCGTTCAATCGGGTGATGTGGAGCTTCAACAAGGGGCTTATGACCGACGTCATCAAGCCGAGCAGCAGGGTCTATCGGTTTGTCGTTGTGAAACCGGTCCGAACCGGAATCGGAAATTTTGGCAGGAACCTCACTTACCCGGGACGGGCGATCAACAATCTGCTCCAGGGAAAGTGGAACGGAGCGCGCGATGAATCCTACCGGTTCGTTTGCAATACCACCGTCGGGGTGGCTGGGATCTTCGATCCGGCGACCAAATGGAAGATTCCGAAATCGGACGCGGATTTTGGCCAGACGTTTGGCAAGTGGGGCTGGAAGCCGCAGTGCTTTTTGATGCTGCCGATTTATGGACCGAGCAACGAACGGGATACCCTCGGTCTGGCCGCTGACACAGCGGCCAATCCGCTGCTCTATATCGCTCCCTACAAATTCGTCGCGAGCAATCCGTTGACCTGGCTCGGCCCTTACAGCTGGTTCTGCTACACGGTCATGTATAACGATCTCACCGACAGCGTGGGCGAATATGTGCGTTTCAGTCAGGCCGAGATGGACCCGTATTCCGAGATTCAGTACGCCTGGACATTCGCGCGAGAGAACCGGGTGGCGGATTTCCAGGTGAAGGGAAAACAGGACGAGGCCTCGCTGGAAACTCTCGAATCCGTCTTCTTCACCTTCAAAAACCCTGAATTCCCGAGCCACGGCAAGACCCGGTCGGTTTTGATTCCGGCAACGGGCCGGAAATTAAAATTTACGTTTTGGCTGCAACCGGGAAAGGCGAACGTGGTTTACATTGTTCCCGGGCTGGGTTCGCATCGTCTGGCCGAAACCTCCCTGGCTCTGGCAGAGTTGGTTTACAGTAATGGCTTCTCCGCCGTGTGCGTCAGCAGCCCATTCAATTACGAGTTCATGGAGCACGCCTCGACGGTGGCGATGCCGGCTTATCTGCCGGTGGATGGGCACGACTTGCACGTCGCCCTCACCGAGATTGATCGCCGCTTGCATGCGTTGTATCCTGATCGGTTGGGCAACCGGGCATTGATGGGCTATTCCATGGGTGCATTCCAGTCTTTGTTCGTCGCGGCCACCGGACCGACGAATCAGTATTCCGTCAGGACCAAGGGGGCAGTGCTGCGTTTTCTTCAAGGGAAACAGGGCGTGAAAGAAGTGAGAATTGACCCCACCACGAATCAGTTGGCATTGATCAACTTTGACCGCTACGTTGCCATCAATACCCCCGTTCGCCTGGCGCAAGGGATTTCCAAGCTGGACGAATTTTACCGGGCGCCCTTGGACTGGCCGGGCGCGGAGCGAGCCGACGACCTCGAAAATACATTTCTCAAGGTGGCCGCCTTGAGCAAACTCAGCCTCACGCCGCGATCCTCCCTGCCGTTCAGCGCCATCGAGTCCAAGTTTCTCATCGGCCTGACGTTTCGAATCATCCTGCGGGACATGATTTACAGCAGTCAGCGGCGAAATAATCAGGGAGTCCTGCAAGACCCGATCCGGAATTTCAGGCGCGAGCCGGTGTATCAGGAAATTCTTCAGTATTCCTACCAGGATTATTTTGAGAAGTTTGCGACTCCGTATTATCAGGCCCATGGAGTTGCCTCACCGACGGGGGAAGCGCTGGAAAAAGCCGGTGATTTACGGACGTATGACAACGGTCTGCGCGCCAACCCCAACATCCGCGTCATCGTCAATCAAAACGATTTTCTCCTGACGGACGAAGACCTGGCCTGGCTCCATGCCACGTTTGCCCCGGAACAATTAACCGTCTTCCCACAAGGTGGTCACCTGGGAAATCTTTCCAATCCAGCAGTACAAAAGTCCATTTTGGCAGCACTGACGCCTATGAGGCCGCCCGATCCCAAACCTGAAGAGCCACCGAAGAATTTAGGCCCGTGAAAACTGTAGCGCAGACATTCCTGTCTGCGGGTTCGCGGGACATTCTTGTCCCGCGTTTCCTGCGGAACGGCACGGATTGGCGACTGGAAAGTCGCCAGAACCCGCAGACAGGAATGTCTGCGCTACATACCGGGTCAAGGGCGCAAGGCGCGTAAGTAGAGACAATCGAAAGGGCGCATCTCAATTTTCGATGACGGACGAACTTCTTCGGTTTACACTTCGGCACGGCAATGGTTAGCTTTGCAACCGATGACAGTCACCGCCACGCGCAAGCAACTCTCGCCCGCCTGGGTTCTGTTCATCCTCACCGGCCTCAACCTGTTCAATTACCTCGACCGCTACGTGCTCTCGGCGGTGTTGACGCCGATACAAAAAGAGCTCGGTCTCAGCGACAGCCAGGCCGGGGGTCTTGGGACAATATTCATGATCGGTTATTTCGTCACGTCGCCGGTTTTCGGCTGGCTGGGCGACCGTTGCTCGCGCAAATGGCTCATCGCTGCCGGCATTTTTGTCTGGAGTGTGGGCACAATCCTGACGGGGTTCGCAACGACGTTTGCGATGATGATTGCGTTTCGGCTACTCGTCGGACTTGGCGAAGCGAGCTATGCGACCATCAGTCCGAGCCTGATTTCCGACAGCTATGGTCCGGCGAAACGGAACAACGCACTGACGATTTTCTACGTTGCGATTCCAGTCGGCGCGGCGCTGGGCATGACCATAGGGGGACTGATCGCCGCGAAATGGGGCTGGCGACACGCGTTCATCTGGGCGGGCGCGCCGGGATTGCTCCTCGCGCTCGTGCTGCTGCCGTTTGCCGAATTGAAACGCGGCCAAGCCGAGGGCAAGACGGCCGAAGCGGCAAAGAAACCTTCCGTCCGCGACATCGTGAACCTCTTCCGCATTCCGGAATACGTGCTCGTGGTGTTGGGCTACTCAGCCTACACGTTCGCGCTGGGCGCCTTCGGGATCTGGGGGCCGACGTTTCTACAGCGCGTTCACGGTGTGACCGTGGACAAGGCGGGTGAGTTTTTCGGCGCGGTGCTCGCGGTCGCCGGACTCGGTGGCACGATGATCGGAGGATTCGCGGCGACGGCGTGGCAGAAGCGCAATCGCGCGGGCTACGCCTGGACGCTGGGGCTTTCGGTGCTGGCGGCCGTGCCGCTCGCATTTGGCGCGTTCCTCGCCGGCTCGACGTTTTGGTCCATGTCGTTTCTGGCGGCGGCGATGTTCTTCCTCTTCCTGTCCACCGGACCGGTCAACACGCTCATCCTGGAAACCGCGCCGGTGAATCTTCGCGCCAGCGCCATGGCGATTTCGATTTTCATGATCCACCTGTTCGGCGACATATGTTCGCCAGTGATCGTCGGCTGGCTCTCCGAATCATTCGGCGGCAATTTGCAGAAGGCCGTTTTGATTTTACCCGTGGCGTTGATCGTGGCCAGCGCGCTTTGGCTGGCGCTCGCGTTGAAAACGAAGCGGGGCACCGCCCACAATTCCACGCCCGCATGAATATATTTGCTGGTGGTGACGCAATTTGATTTTGAGGTAGGGTCATCGCGCTGCGATGACCGCGCCGCGTACAGCGGCGCCAAGGGAAGCAATAAGGGCTGTTCCGCCCGCTGCGAGCTTGGGCCAAGAGCAAAGCGAAGGAGAAAGTGGTCGCTCAGGCAACTCGAACAAACCGGCCACTTGTCGGGTTCACCCCCCCTTTCAACTTCTGCGCCATGCCGGTTGCACTCCCGGCGAATACCCTGATTTGAGGTTTGTGACTGCGCAGCGGCGGCGACGCATGGCGGTGCGGCAGCACCGCCACCACCGAATAACGACACTGCCCTCGCCAGATTTTGGCGGATGATTGACCGGATTTCTCGCGCCACACCAGAAGGCCGCGATTCACAGGCCCAGTCAGTCGGAGACGCAAGGTTTTACCTTTTTGCTTGCAGTGTTCCGACCGGCGTTTTCCTTCAGCCAATCGGAAATCACGGCGTCACCGCCCGATAGAATCGTTGATTGAGATTGGTTGCGGCGGCGTCGCGGAAATAGATTATGGGATTGGTGCCGACGAAATTGGTCAGCGTCAACCAGTTCACCAGATTTGTCGAAGCCTCTATCCGTCCGTTAACCCCCAGGGAAACTTGGAGGTTGAAATTCAGGCCATTGCTGGCCATGGGTTGCGGCACCGCAAAACCGAGTTGCAACTGGAACGTGTTGCTGGAAACGAAGCTCACGCTGTTGGTCGCCGACAGATTTGCCCCCAAATCCACCGCATACGCTTTCACCGTATTCGTCCCCGCCACCAGTGTCAATGCCACCGTCCAGTTCGTCCAGCCGTTGGTGCTGGTCGCCAAGCTCCAGGTCCCGCCGTTCAACTGATACCAGACATTGGTCACCCCCCAATTGTCGCTGGCCGTACCTTTCACATTTGCCAGCGCATTGGTCATCTTCTGGCCGGAAGTCGGCGCGGTAATGCTTAGCGTCGGCTTGGTCACGTCCGCGAAGGTCACTTGCAACGTCAGGTTCGAGGCCATCATAAATTGCACCGTAGCATTGTTGGTAATGCGTCCGCCAAGCCAGTTGGTTGAAATCGTCCAGTTGGTAACGACAAAGCCGCTGGCGGGCGTGGCGGTCATGCTATAGTTCCGGCCAATCTCTAGCCACGCATTGCTGTAATTGGGTGAAATAGTTCCCAATCCCGTCGCTCTCACTGCCAGCAAATTCGTCACCACATATTGGAAGCTCACGCTTTTGGTCGTGGAAACGTTGCCGCTGGTGTCCACCGCATAGGCTTGCACCATATTGGTCCCCGGCACCAACGTCACTCCCACCGCCCAGTTCGTCCAATTGTTGATGTTCGTCGCCGAGTTCCAACCCAGGCCGTCGATTTGACACCACACGTTGCTGACCATCCAGTTGTCGCTGGCCGTCCCTTTGACGGTGAACGTCGCATTGCTCAACCGCTGGCCCGACGTCAGGTTGGTGATGCTCAACGTTGGCTTGATGGTGTCCACAAAGTTTGCCGTGAACGTCAAGTTCGACGCCATCGTGAATATCAGCGTCGCGTTGTTGGTCGTGAGGCTGCCCGTCCAGTTCGTAAACGCAAAGCCCGGTCCAGCGGTCGCGGTCATCGAATAGATGTTGCCGATCTGAAGCAACACGCCGTTGTAATTCGGGCTGACGATCCCCTTGCCATTGGTATGCACCGTTAATACCGTGCTCAAGACGGCAACGAAACTCACGCTGTTGGTCGCCGAGATGTTGCCACTGGTGTCCACGGCGTAGGCTTGGATGGTGTTGGTGCCCGCAATCAGATTTACCACCGCCGTCCAGTTGACCCAGTTGTTCGTCGTCACCGTGTCCGTCCAAGCCGCGTTGTTCAACGAATACAACACGTTCGACACCGCCACATTGTCAGTGGCCGTGCCCGTGACCGTGAAGGCCGCGTTACTCCACAGTTGTCCTGGCGTCGGCGAGGTGATGATGTTGGTCGGCGGAACGGTTTCGATTGAACCGGCCACAATCAGCTCGGGATGGTTAGTCTGGTTATAAGTGCCGTCGCCCAATTCGCCATAGCCATTGTCGCCCATGGCCCACAGACTGCCGTCGCTCTTGAGCAACAGGCTGTGGTATTCTCCGGCGGCAATCGCCGTGACGTTGGTGGCCACAATCTGCTCTGGCTGGTTGGTCTGGTTGTAAGTGCCGTCGCCCAACTGGCCATAATAGTTGTCGCCCATGGCCCACAGACTGCCGTCGCTCTTGAGAAATAGGCTGTGGTCGCCTCCGGCGGCAATCGCCGTGACGTTGGTGGCCACAATCTGCTCTGGCTGGTTGGTGGTGTTGTAAGTGCCGTCGCCCAACTGGCCATACTCGTTGGTGCCCATGGCCCACAGGCTGCCGTCGCTCTTGAGCAACAGGCTGTGGTATTCTCCTGCGGCAATCGCCGTGA
>DLMG01000231.1 GCA_002479245.1 Verrucomicrobia subdivision 3 bacterium UBA7542
AAGGCCTGGTCGGCCGCGTCTCAACTGTCGGTCTCACGCGCTCGCAGGTCGTTTTGATCGGCGACCCGAATTGCCACGTCTCCGCGCTCGTTGAAAATCCGGCGCACGACATGGGCATCGTCAGCGCGAGCGGCCCGCTGGATGTTTCGCTCGTGGATTTGACCTATCTTTCCGGCAGCGCCAGTTTGAAACCCGGCCAGAACGTCATCACCAGCGGCCTCGGCGGCGTTTTTCCCAAAGGCATTTCCGTCGGCCAGGTGGTGGATTCGCGCCCGGTTGAATTTGGCCTTTACACCGAGGCGCGCGTGAAACTTTCGGCGAATCTCGGCGCGCTCGAACAAGTCTGGGTGCTGTTTCCATGAAAAAACCAGAACATCGAACATCGAACATCGAACGTCGAACTCTGAACGGGCAGCCGTTAGGAACCTGCCTGGTTCAAAGTTCAAAGTTCAAGGTTCAAGGTTCAAGGTTTTTTGCACGATGAACGTGTTTCGGACCATTCTGATTCTGGCCGCCGCGTTTCTCGCGGTGTTTGGCGAAGCAACGCTTCCCGTTCTGCACCATTGGCTCGGCGCGCAGGTGGATTTGCTGCCGGTGCTGATGGTGTATGCAGCGTTGACCGCGGACATCGCAACGGTCTCGTTGCTCGCCGTGCTGGGCGGTTTATGGTTCGACGCGCTGTCGGCCAATCCGCTCGGGACCAGCATCCTGCCGCTCTTTGCCGTCGGATTCGTGATTTATCTACGACGCGACTTGATTTTGCGCGAGTTGTCGTTCGCGCAGCTCGTCCTCGGCACCCTGGCCAGCGCCATCGTGCCGGTGCTGTCCATTTTGCTTTTGTTGACCGCCGGAAAACAACCACTGCTGGGCTGGGGGTCGATCTGGCAATGGATCGTAATGACGGCGGGCGGTGCGGCGGCGACGCCGTTTGTATTCGCGCTGTTCAATTGGTGCAACCGCTCGCTCGGCTATCAGCCGAGGATTGAACCCGGTTTCCGTCCCGACCGGGAAATCCGTCGGGGAAGATTATGAGTCCACAGTTTCCAGTCCAAAGTCCACAGTCGCACCGTTGCCATCGCCGCGGCGTTCTGACTGTGGACTGTGGGCTGTGGACTACGGACTTCGTGCCATGCTGATTTTTGACGAACTGAAAAAGAACGATCCGCAGCTCCGCCTCCTGGCGGTGGCGCTGGCGGGCGGCCTGTTTATTTTGCTGGCCGGCCTGTGGTGGGTGCAGGTCGTTTCCGCGCGCAAATATGAGAGCCATTTGGAGACGCAGTCGTATCGCACCGTCCGCATCCCCGCCATGCGCGGGAAAATTCTCGACCGCAACGGCCAGGTGCTGGCTGAAAATCATCCGCGCTACAGCCTCAGCCTTTACCTTGATGATTTACGCCAGCAATTCGACGCCGCTTACAGTGCGGCCATCGCGCAGGCGCGGGCCGGCCAGAAACAGCGCATTGCCGCACAGGAGAAAAAACTGGGCCGGTCGCTGACCAAGGCCGAACGAAAGCAATTCGCGCTCGCGACCGATCAACTGAAACAGCTTCGCGAACAATCGCGTTTCAGTGTGGCGGACAGCGTGGTGGAACAGGTCGGCCAGCGGCTCGGCCAGCCGCTGGCGCTCGATCCGGCAACATTCAAACGTCACTACGATACGCGGCTCGCGCTGCCGTATCCGTTGCTGCCCAATCTCAACGAGACGCAAATCGCGCGTTTTGAGGAGCAATATCCCGGCGGCCTGGGTGTGGTTTTGGATTTGCAGCCCACCCGCAGTTATCCGTATGGCACGACGGCGGCGCATTTGCTCGGTTATGTGCTGCGCGACGATAGTTCCAAGGAAGGGGAAGATGCCTACCCGTTCAATTACTATATGCCGGATTATCGCGGCCAGGTCGGGGTCGAAGCCGGGTTCGACGCGCAATTGCGCGGGCGCCCGGGTGCGGAGGCCGTGCTCGTCAACAATCTCGGCTACCGTCAGACCGAAAGCGTGGGGAGTCAGGCGGAGCCGGGCGATAATGTTGTGCTGACGATTGACCTCGGCATTCAACAGGCGGCGGAACGCTCGCTCGCGGCGCATCAAGGCGCGGACGCGCGCGCGGCGGTCGTCGTGATGGATGTGCGCACGGGTGATGTGCTGGCAATGGTTTCGTCGCCGGCGATCAACCCGGATTATGCCGCCAACGAACCGGCGCGCCTGAGCGACTCCAAATTGCGCCCGCAAATCAACCGCGCCGCGCAGGAAAATTACGCGCCCGGCTCCATTTTCAAACCCATTGTCGGCCTGGCCGCGCTGGAAAACGGCCTCGATCCCAATGCGATCATTTACAACCCGGAGAATCCGCAAGATCCGGGGCACGGATACTACAAATTCTCGGCGTCGTTTTCAAAACGCGACACCGCGCCACCGGGCGATTACAATTTCCAACGCGCCATTGAGCGTTCCTGCAACACCTATTTCATCACCATCGGCCTCCGCACCCGGATAGAAAACATTGTCCGGCTCGCCGAAAAATTTCATTTCGGCGAACGCATGGGGTTGCCGACCCGCCAGGAAACCCGGGGAAATTTCCCGACTTTGGAACAGGTGAGCCGGCGGGATTGGCGCGACGGCAATACAGCGGACGTGTGCATCGGCCAGGAAATTGACGTGACGCCGATGCAAATGGCCGTCGCCTATTCGGCCATCGCCAACGGCGGAAAAGTTTTGCAGCCGCGGTTCGTCGAGCGCATCCAGCCGCAAGACCCGGCGGGCGGCGAAGCGCCAGCCGTCTTCCCTTCCGGCGTCGTGCGCAACGAATTGGGCGTGCATCCGCGCAGTTTGAAAATCCTGCATGATGCCATGCTCGCGGAAACGGAGGATGTGGAAGGCACCGGCCGGGCGGCGGTCGTGCCCGGTCTGCGCATTTGCGGGAAAACCGGCACGGCACAGGTCAAGAATGAGCAAGGCCAGTTGACCGGCTGGAATTATTGGTTCGCCTCGTTTGCGCCTTATGAAAATCCGCGTTACGCAGTCGTGGTCATGGTCCAAACGGAAAACCGCGGCTCCGGCGGGGTCACCTGCGCGCCGGTTGCGCATGACGTTTACGAGGCAATTTTGCAAAACGAAAAGCCGGACGCGCCAGCCCTGGCGACCGTACAGCATCGGGGAGCGGCAAATTAAAATGATCAATATCTCCATCAACGAACCGCACGCAAAGATTGACCGGTTGCAACTGGCCGTGCTGGCCGGGCTGATGCTGATTGGCACGGCGTTCGTTTACAGCGCCACGATGGCGAATGCAACGGCGATGACGCTGCCGTGGTATGACCAAAGCTGGGTGCGGCAGATCGTCTGGTATGCGCTCGGCATCGGCGCGGGCGCGGCGTTATGTCTGGTGGACTATCACACGTTGTCGCGCTGGTCGTTTGTGGCGTATTGGGCGACGATCTTTTGCCTGGTCGCCGTGATGATTCCGCACATCGGCTCGATGCGCTTTGGCGCGCGGCGGTGGATTGATCTGGGATTTTTCCAATTTCAACCGAGTGAATTCGCCAAGCTCGCGTTCATTCTGGCGATGGCGCATTTCTTGAGCCGGCCGGCGGATGAATTGCGGCAGCCGTCAATTTTCTGGAAAGGCATCGGGCTTTTGTTGCTGCCGTTCGCGCTGATTTTGAAGGAGCCGGATTTGGGTTCGGCGCTCGTATTATTACCAACGGGTTTGGTAATGATGTTCGTTGCCGGCACGCCCAAAGAATATCTGCTGCAACTGGTCGGCGCGGTTGGCTTGCTGGCCGTCCTGTTTTTGCTGGATGTGCTGTTCATGCCGCCGGGCCGGTGGCAGATTTCGATGCAGCCGTATCAGCGCGACCGGCTGCTGGTTTATTTTGGACGGGATTACACCCATTTTGCCCCGCCGAATTCCACACCGGCGGAGTTGCAACGCCTGCGGCAACAACAACTGGACGATGAATATAATGTCCGGCAGGCGCTGATTTCCGTCGGCTCCGGTGGGGTGGCGGGCAAAGGCTGGCGGCAGGGCACACAGAACGCCCTCGGTTATCTGCCGCGAGCCGTGGCTCATAACGACTTCATTTTCTCCGTAATTGCCGAGGAGGAAGGATTCGT
>DLMG01000044.1 GCA_002479245.1 Verrucomicrobia subdivision 3 bacterium UBA7542
ACCAGCGGCAAATCAAAAAACGTTTTGCGCGCGCTCGAAGAAGCCGGACGCAAAGGGGTCGAAAGCATTTGTTTCCTCGGACGCGATGGCGGGTTCACCAGGGGTGTGGCGACTCTGGATTTAATCGTATCGGGCAACAACACCGCGCGGATCCAGGAGGGGCATCAAATCCTTTTCCATGCCTTGTGTGAAATGGTCGAGGAAAAACTGCCGCAGTCCTGAAAAACACCCAGCCCGATCTTAAATAGCCGGTGTGGTTCACTGATTCCTCACCAAAATGATGAGGAATAGGATGAAACCCCAAAAAATGGTCCCGACGGCGGCATAGAACACACCCCGAATCCGATAAGGCCGCGCTGCATTCCACATTTGTTTTTCTTTGACCCGCACCCGGCCTGAAATCCAGAGCGCCGCAATGGCGAACGGCAGGCCAATCACCGGGATCAATCCCAACAGCCCGAACACAAAGCAGCGCATCGAGCCGTTGAGCATCTGAATTTTGGCTTCGGTATCGGTGTTCATTTTGATCCCGGTTGCCCCGGTGAAATGGCGGTCGTGGTGGCGTTGGTCTGCGAGGCATTCAGCCGTTTGATCTGTCGCTGGTCCAACAATTTCAATTCGCGGTGCAAATGGAGCAGGGCGCTGCTGTTGGCAGTTATCAGCATCAGCATGATCGCCAGCAGGGTGATAAATAACAACACGGCGGAACCGCTTTGACGGTGGGGCCGGGAACGATTGAATCGGGGAATTTTCATGGCGCCGGTTTGGCTGCGGCTTCGAACGTGAACAATAAAGGCAGGCGGGCTTCCTTGCGGCGCGATTTCAATTCCAGCTCCCAGCGCCACGCGCTGACCGGCCCGCGCGCGTCCATTACCATTTGCGATGCCTTGACCGTCGGCAGCAACGACTCCGAAAAATCCGATGACGCCACTTGGCGGCGGATTTCACCGGCATTAAAACGGTAAAGGACTTCGTTGGTCCCGCAGGGAATCCGCAACTGTTCGCCGGCGGCGGTGGTCTCGACGGTGATTTTTCCCGTGGCGTTGCGAATGTCCGCCCGCCAGCGTTCCCCGGCGTGCAAGGCGGCGTTGATGTCATCCGTCGCATAATGCAGCGCCTTCGAGTAATCCCAGCAAACGTAAAACGCCCCGTATCCGATGCCGAGCAGGATGGCGAACACGCCAATATATACCAGGCACTCGATCAAGAGATACCCGGCCGAAGCGCCAACGCGTGGCATGGACAAGCGTGGTTTCATTTGATCGTGACCTCGCGAACGACCGGGCCGATGCCCCGCCGGTTGTCGGACGTCCATTCGAGCCGGAGATGTTTTCCGGTCTTGGTCAATTGAAAATGGCCGGACGGCAGACGGGCGGCGGCAGCGGCATGAACCGTGTAAACCTGCGCGCCTTCCGGAAAATCCCGCCATTCGCCGGCGGCCAGAATCTCCATTTCCCCGTCCACAATTTCCATGGCGACACCGCGAAAATATTCGGCGCGGAGCAACTGCCTTTCACGAGCAAACGGAAACGCCAGCGGGATGATTGCCAGCGTGAGAATCGCCATGCCGACAACCAAATCCACCATCAGCAAGCCGCGCTCGCGCGTTCGCGACCGGTCAAGGGAAGAATTTTGTGAACGAGCGGTCACCATAATAACGCGGCGTTTACACATGCAATCAGGATGCCAAACATGCCGGTCGCAATCAGTGCGACAAGCACGCCGTTCAAAATTACCAGGCCACTGGTGACGGCGTGGGCGGAAGCCTCCTCCTGTTGAAAGGCTTTGGCGTCGAGCGCCTCGTGCCAGCCTTGCAACGCGCTCAAAAATCCGCCGCGCGCGTGCGTCGCGTTCGTCAACCGCCAGTGAAATTCGCCGCTGCTGTCGAAGGTGCGGACGGCGTCATCGAGTTTGATTCCCTGTTCCAGCGCGGCCAGCACAAGCCGGGCGCGGTGGCGGCAGATTTCGTTGGCGGTACAATCGCCCGCCAGCCGGACGGCTTCGCCTTCCGGCACGCCGCCGTCCAGCAGCACGGCGAGCATGGCGGAAAATGTCCGCTGCAGCCGCTTTTGCTTCCACGGTATGCGCCACGCAATCCAGTCCGCGAACGGCAACCCCCGAAATTGAAACCAGCGCACAAACTGCGGCCCGCCGATATAAATCAGCACGGCAGCAACCAGCAGCAGGGAAATAACTGTTTCAATGCCAATCAACCAGCTTGTATGTCCAAAGATGAACATCGTGACTGGCCAGAGCTTGATCCCCATGCCAGCGGCGACTTCCTTGAATCTTGGAATAACCATGACCGCCGTCATCATCACCACGAAAATAAAGACCGGCGAGAAGAGCAGAACGACCAAAATCATGTAATGCATGGCGCTGCGAACCGCCGCGGGCCGGTCGCGCAGAATTTCGCGGCAGGCGGGCAGCACGCGCCGGAGGTCGCCGAGCTTTTCCCCGACCCGGAGCATGGCGGAAATTTGCGGCGGCAAAAAGCGCGGCACCTTTTCCAACGCGGTTACAAAGCGCAATCCGCTTTCGATGTGTGCGGCGAGCAAATGAAAACGCACGCCCAGCGTCCGGTCGCGGCTTTGCGCGATGGAAAGAATCATTGCCTCCAACGACTGGCCGCGCTGGAGCGCGCTTTCCAGCAAATCAAGGAACAACCGCGCGCGTTCCGCCCGGCGCATCGGCAGGGTGAATAAAAAGTGAATCAAAAATATCAATCCGCCGATGCAGCCAGCCAGAAAGAGAAAGGCAAACGATGCCGAAAAAAATTTCACCAGTGCCTCAAGAAACGTCAGCGGAAAATCGCGGTCAAATATCTGGCCGAGCATGGGTGAAAATGTAATTTCGATATTCATGGCCAGCTTCAATCACCGCCGATCCAGGTAATAAATGATGTCAGTGTGCAAAACACAGGCAAAATCTGTATGGCAATCATCGCTGCCAGCGCCAGGATCGAACAAGGCAGAGCCGAGTAAAGCAACAGTTCAGAGCGATACAGGGCGCGGGCTTGATAAAGTTCGGCGGCGCGCTGAAAACCAGATGCCAGGTCCTCTCCGGATTGGGCAATCGTCCAGACAAACAGCGGCGGAAATACGCGGTTGGCGGCGGCCATTTCCGAAAATTTTCCGCGGCCGGAAGCAAGACGCTCACGCCATTCGGCGATTTCTTTTGCCGCAATCGTTCCGTGTTCAAGCTGCTCGACGAAGGACAGCGCGTCGGCCAGTGGCACACCGTTCTTCAACATCAATCCCATGGCCGATGCGACTTGTGCCAGACTGGCCTCCTTGAAGGCTGGCAGGCGCCAGCGCAACATTCTGCGTATCGGCGGAACGGAAACCGCAACCAATGCCGCCAGCACCGCCACTCCGAGAAAGACCGGCGACACCCATAGGCCAGCCCAAACCGCCGGCACGTGAGAAGTCCCGGCGAGAAACGCAAAATTTCCCCAAAGAAACGTGCCGAGGATGTAAGACAAAAAACAGGCCAACAAAAATGCGGCGAACAGGACGATGCACGGATAAATCATCAATCCTTTCAGCCGCGTCCAGAGACTGCTCTGGCGTTGCAAGTAATCCGCTAGCATCGTCAGTGCCCCGGGCAGGTCGCTGCTTTTGACGCCGACCATGATCATCCGTTTGTAAAGTTCAGGCAGCTGGCGGCCTTTCAACGCGTCGGCCATCGGCGTGCCTTTGGCGAGGTCGGCTTCGAGCGCCTGCAATTCGGTGCGCAGCGACCCGGCGCGCATTTCCTGGCAGAG
>DLMG01000355.1:0-869 GCA_002479245.1 Verrucomicrobia subdivision 3 bacterium UBA7542
TTGATTGAAGACGCGCTGAATCTCAAAACCCCTACGGTTTATGACACGGTGGATAAAAAACCCGTCGTCAACGCGCAGTCCACCGAGGCCGCGCGTGAAAAACAGGAACGCATCAAAGAGCGTTTCAAAGAGTGGGTCTGGTCGGATGATTCACGGCGGGAACGGCTTTGCCGCCTCTACAACGACACGTTCAATCACACGCGCGTCCGCACGTTCAACGGCGACCATTTAACACTGCCCGGCGCGAGCGGAGCGATTCAACTTCACTCGCACCAGAAGGCAGGTGTCTGGCGCATCCTGCAAACGCCGAACACGCTTTTGGCCCATGTCGTTGGCGCAGGCAAAACCTACACCATGGTCGCTGCCGCGATGGAGTCGAGACGGCTCGGCTTGTCCGGCAAGCCAATGTTTGTCGTCCCCAATCACATGCTCGGCCAGTTCTCCACCGAGTTGCTGACGTTGTATCCGGGCGCAAACATCCTGGCCGCCGGCAAGGAGGATTTCGAGTCGCAGAACCGCAAGAAACTTTTCAGCCGCATCGCCACCGGCAATTGGGATGCCGTCATCGTCACTCACTCCGGTTTTGAGCGCATCCCGCTTTCCCGCGAAACCCAGGAACGATTTTTCAAGGAGCAGCTTCACGAGTTGGAAATGATCAAGCGCCAGCACGCGGACAGTTCCAATCGCCGTCTGGTGAAAGAACTTGAAAAGGCGAAGAAGCGGCTCGAAGCCAAACTTCAAACGCTGGCTGCCGAACACAAAAAAGACAACACGTTGACCTTTGAAGAACTTGGCGTGGACCGGTTGCTCGTGGACGAGGCGCACTATTTCAAGAATCTGTTTTACGTCACCAAAATGACGCGGGTTGC
>DLMG01000355.1:1002-1706 GCA_002479245.1 Verrucomicrobia subdivision 3 bacterium UBA7542
CACGTCCAGTCGTTGAACGGCGGGGGAGGCGTGGTGTTCGCCACCGGGACGCCCATCGCCAACAGCATGGCCGAGATGTTCACCATGCAGCGGTATCTTCAGCATGACGAGCTGAAGAAACACAACCTGCATCATTTCGATTCATGGGCGGCGACGTTCGGCGAGCCGGTGACAGCGATGGAACTTTCGCCGGACGGAGCGGGCTACCGGCTGAACACGCGCTTCGCCCGCTTCATCAACGTGCCGGAATTGATGCAGATGTTCCGCCAGTCCGCCGACGTGCAAACCGCCGCGATGCTGAATCTGCCGCGCCCGAAGCTGGACGGCGAAAAGCCAACCATCCGCAACGCGCCGGCCACGGAGGAATTGAAGGAGTTCGTGCAATCGCTCGCCGCGCGTGCCGAGAGATTGAAAACCGGCCGGGTTGACCCTAGCGAAGACAACATGCTCAAAATCACGTCGGAGGGACGGAAGGCAGCTTTGGATCTCCGCCTGATGAAACCAGCCACGCCGGACGAACCACAGGGCAAGGTGAATCTGGCGGTCGAAAAGATTTTCAACATCTGGCAGGAATCCAAGCCGGAGCGTTCCGCCCAGCTTGTGTTCTGCGACCTCTCCACGCCGAAAGACCGGGGCTTCTCGGTCTATAATGACATGGCGCAGAAGTTGGAAAAGCTCGGCATCCCAAGCTCTGAAATCGCCTT
>DLMG01000355.1:1848-3864 GCA_002479245.1 Verrucomicrobia subdivision 3 bacterium UBA7542
CAGAAGATGGGGTCGGGGACGAACGTGCAGGAACGGTTGATTGCCTTGCATCACCTCGACGCGCCGTGGCGACCGGCTGACGTGGAGCAACGCGAAGGACGCATTCTCCGTCAGGGCAACAAGAATTCCATCATCCAGATTTTTCGCTATGTCACGGAGGGCAGCTTTGATGCGTATATGTGGCAGACCTTGGAAACGAAGGCCAAATTCATCGCCCAAGTGATGAGCGGTGACATGACGATTCGGCGGCTCGAAGATTTGGATTCAGCGGCGTTGACCTACGCCGAGGTGAAGGCTATTGCATCAGGCAATCCGCTGGTGATTGAAAAAGCCCAGGTGGATGCAGAACTGATCCGGCTCACCCGGCTGCGTTCCGCCCACGCCGAGGAACAATACCGCATCCGTTCAAATCTGCGCCGCTCGCACGAAGATGCTGAAATCTTTACAACACGCGTTGCCAATCTGCGGCAGGACTTGGTTATTCGTCAGGACACATCGGGCGACAAATTCCGCATTGAACTCGATGGACAGGAATCCAACAACCGGGGCATCGCGGGTGAATTGATTATGCGCCGCGCGGAAAAACTGAAGGCACGGTTTGGCGATGACATCAAAATCGGCCGCTTTGCCGGTTTTGATCTGTTTCTGCGTCCGGGTTTCAACAACACCACCGAAATGGTCTTGCGCGGCAAAAACAGTTACGGCGCGAGGGTCACGGACACGGCGCTCGGCACCATTCGCTCACTGGAGGCAACGGTTCAGGGATTTGAAGAACGTGCAGAAAGATTGGAGTTGGACATCACCGATGCCAACAAGCGCGTCAAGGAGCTTGGTGAAAAAGTCGGCGCGAAGTTTGAGCGCGAGGACCGCTTTCAGGAACTGACCCGGCGCCAGAGTGAGATTGAGGAAAAACTTGATCTCACCAAGAACCAAGCACCGAGCCAGGTCGAAGCCGTTGCAGCCGGCGATGACGAACAAACGAATTCCGAGAATCAAACCCAAAAACATTCTTCCCGGCGCGCGCGCGGGGCGGCCATCCATGTATGAACATCACAGCCCAGCAAACCGAATTTCTCAGTTGGAAGGTCGTTCCCGCCCGGCTCGACGCAACCCAGGCGGCGTGGTTTCTCGGTTTTGAACCGCACGAGATTCCCAGGCTCGTAACGGCAGGCTTGCTGAAACCGCTCGGCCATCCCGCCCGCAACAGCACGAAGTTCTTTGCCACGGAAACGCTGGAACACTTCCGGCGCGACGAGAAATGGCTCGCCCGCGCCAGCGATGCCATTGCCAGCTACTGGCGGGAACGCAACGCCCGCAAGCAAAAGGCTCGCGGGCGCGCGTGATGCAAACGATTCAACGCATCGGGCGGACGCATCATAAAAGCGTCTTGCCCTTGCTGGGATGAATCCTGACTTCCTCACGGATGGCAACGCGGACTTTTGCTTCGATGCGTTCAACGAAGCTCATGCCAACCCGGCTGAATTTATTGGCTGGCCGGATCGCGGAGGCAATTTCCAGCGCGGTTTGTTTTACCTTGCTCCGGCAAAGATGCGGAGTTGTGTTGATGCTTTTGAGTGTGTCCGTCATTTCAGTTGTTTCCATATTTTGCTTTCTTGGTTGCGTCGCTGATTCTTTCAACGACACCATAATTTTATCAGAGGCACTTTTGTTGAAATGCGAATTGAGTGACCGAACCCTTGCAAACATTGAACAAAACCACCGTTGCCGCCGACACTTGACACAAAAGCATGCTGATTTTACGCGGGGCGACTCGGCTGATTTTCATCTTCGACACCGTTTTCATTCAATGTTTGCAAGGTGAAAAAATAGTTTAAGTTTTTTTATCACTGGCGCAGGCGGCTATGGCGATTCTTAGAAAGCCGGACACTTAACCCGCCGCCGAAAACGAGTGACCATTGGCTTCGGGCTTTGGCAGGGCCGGGAGCAAGGGCACAATGCGGCCTTCCATGTTTTGCTTTTCGTAGCTTTCCAACGACGGCAGTCTCACCTGGGCTT
>DLMG01000399.1 GCA_002479245.1 Verrucomicrobia subdivision 3 bacterium UBA7542
ATCCAAACTTCACGGGCCAGGGCAGACTTCACGGGCCAAGGCCGGTGAAGTAGCAAACTGAAGCCTTCACGGGCCAAGGAAAGTTGAAAGTTGAAATTGGAAAAGCTGAAACGCTAAAATCATTTCTGCTTTCCACTTTGATTTTCAGTTTTTGCCTTTGGTCTTGTTGATCAGCAGCCGCGTCAGGCGGACGAGGAAATGATCGTTATAGCAACGGGTCAATGATCCGCACGCCTGCGGGTTCGAAGTGTCGCTGGTTATGCGTGGCAAGCGTGTGGCCGTGAAACAGGGCGGTGGCTGCAATCAAGGAATCCTCACACGTCATCGTGCGGTTTCTGCGCTTGAGGTCGGCGAGCAGCCCCTTCCATCTCACCAGCACCGGCTCAGTCAGTTGTTCAATGACCGGCGAAAACCTTTGCCGGGTCTCTTTGAGCCAGGCCGCCAGGTCCGAGCGATGCGTGGCGGGCGCTTGTCGCAGCCCATATTCGAGTTCAGCAAAGGAAACCACGCTGACAAAAAGGTCTGAGTCGTGTTGCGCCAGCCACGGGACAAGTTTTGCCGGCACGCGCTTGCGTTCCAAAAACGACAGCAGGTCCGTGTCAATCAAGAAGCTCACTTGAATGGCAGTGGATGACGTTTCGGCGGGGGCATCGGCCAAGGGCAGCGGGAAAACTGCTTGAGCAACGCTTTGCCGGAAACCCCGCGCCGTTTGTCTGGTTTGGGCGTCAGGATGATGCTGTTTCTGCCGTCGCGCAGGGGATGGACCTCCACCGCGCCGCCGCGCGACAAGCCCGAGGCATCGCGCCACCATTTGGGCAGCGTGCTCTGACCCACGTTGGAAACGGTCATCGTGTCGGAATCTTTCATGTTTTAAGGATTCCTTAAAAGCGGGCGTCCGTCAACCCCGGGTTGGGAAAATATCAGCCGCCACTTTTTTAACGGGCCCGTTCGTGAGTTGAGGGTTTCGCTCCGTGGAATAATGGCGGCAATTCCACAGGGTGAGGGTTGAGGACACGATTAAAAGTAGAAAATTGAAAGCAGAAAGCAGAAATGCCGGATCACAGACCACAGACCACAGACCACAGACGACGAGACTACGGATGACAGACATCACAAAATCAAAAGCTAAAATTCTGAAATTATCAAATCAAATCAAAATACTGAAAGGACAGCGACAGGCAGCCCCGGTAAAAAATGCGAGCCATTTCACGGGGTAAAGATGCCTGTTCTATGTCAGCAACCGGTGGCTGGGTGCGGTGAGCGTCTGCATCTGGCGGATGGCAATTGCGTTGAGCCGTTTGAGCCGGTCGTTCTGCGGCAGGGTCATATGGATGAACTCGGCGTTCATGCCCTCAATGTTGGCCAGCACCAGCAGTTGCTCGATGCTGGCGTATTCGC
Organism: Verrucomicrobia subdivision 3 bacterium UBA7542; assembly: GCA_002479245.1. GTDB lineage: Bacteria > Verrucomicrobiota > Verrucomicrobiia > Limisphaerales > UBA11358 > UBA11358. The sequence goes on from DLMG01000399.1 coordinate 1,399, forward strand.
GCATGTTGCCTTCGAGCTTGGGATTGGCGTCGCGCCATTGCTTGGCGGTCTGGCCGAAGAGGGCGACGTTGAGCAGGTCGGCCTCGGTGGCGTAGGTGATGGCGGCTTGCGCGGGCGTCACCTCGGGCGGGATGAGGCGGGCTTTCACCGCGTCGGTGTGGATGCGGTAATTCAGCTTGGACAAGGTGCGGTTGAGATTCCAGGCGAGGGAGAGGCGGCGGTTCTCATCGTCCTTGAGCCGCTGGAATTCCTTGATCAGGTAGAGTTTGAACTCCGAAGAAATCCAGGAAGCGAATTCAAAGGCAATATCCCGGTGGGCGTAAGTGCCGCCATAACGGCCTGATTTTGAGGTGATGCCAATGGCTTGGGTGGCTTCAATCCATCGTTGAGGAGAAAGGACAAAGTAGTTGCTGCCCGCCTCATTTCTAAACCTCTCGAATTCGAGAGGTTTAAAATCCGGAGTGCTCAATTTCTCCCACAACCCCAGGAATTCAATGGTGCTGCGACCACGCATCCAGTTGTTGATGATGGCAAACGGCTCTTGTGCATTCCGATGCCGGGCGATGTCCGTCAACGAGATGTAGTCCTGATCGTTCTGATTCAGGACGGCTATGGCCGTGCCCTGGACTTCGATGATTGTTTTTTTGGGTTTGATCATAGGTTCAGGAACTGCCCAGTGCGGCCATGAAGGCTTCGAGTTTGGTCTGGTTGGTTTCCGCACGCATGATTCAAAAGCGGCAAGCGGTTTGAACGATTGATTCAGGTGGACAAAATCTGATGGGCATGACCGGCTACCCGCCCGCAAATGGCGTCAAAAACCGGCTTTTGCTCCCGGCAGTAGGCAAAAATCTCCGCCGCCTTCGCGCCCGCGTAATCGTGAGCAATCATGTTACGTACATCCTTCATCTCCCGCAATTCTTCGGATCGGTCCACGAATCCGCGCTGCTCGGCGCGGTTGACCACGTCCAGCAATGTGCCTTCGGGTTTCAACTCCACTCGATCCAGACTGCGGAGCACCTTGTTGACCAGCAAGTCCACTGAGCGGGCAAAACGTCCGGTGAAGGCCTCGGCGCTTTCCAATTGTTTTTCCGTCGCGTCTTTCAAGGTATCCGGCAATCCGGCAACTTGCTGGAAGGAATAATCCAAGTGCCGCCGGGCGTTGGCCAATTCCGCCAGGCCCTGTTCGAGCAAGCTCCGGGCATGATCCTGTTTCATAATTTTATTCCCGTTTCCTGCGCCAGGGTTGCCAGCGGCTCGTCCATTTGATCCCGCCGCCGCACCACCAAGTCCAGTTGCTGCCAGCCGATGCGATCCAGAATCCGGGTGCGCAACCGCAACACATCGCGAAAACCAAGCTGGTCCGACACCACCAACAGATCAATATCCCCGCCTTTGGCCGAATCGTTTGCCCGCGAACCGTAGAGATAGATTTCCGCAGCCGGGTCTAATCGCCGGACTTCTTCGCCAACTGCTTTGGCTTCATTCGCGCCCAGTCTCATGGCTGTAATATCCCCAAAAACCTCACGGCCGTCAATTCAAGCAAAGCAAAAGCAGAAATGCTGCCCAGTGAAATAGGCGGGGCCATTTCACGGGCCTCGGCCGGTGAAGTAGGCGGCCCACTTCACGGGCCAAGGAAAGCGGAAATTTATTTCAGCTTTCCAGATTTGTGTTTTCAGCTTTCCAGATTTGTGTTTTCAGCTTTTACCCTCCGGCTTCCATCCTAAAAAAAACGCTCCGGCTCCTGGCGCCAGTTGACATTGCCGTAGAGGACTCGCTTGATTTCCACGCTTTTGCCGGCGGGTTTGTAGAAAATCAGCCAGCGGTTGAAGGGCGGTGGCACAACGAAGAAACGCACGCCTTTCAAAGAACGATGCTTGAAGCGAGCCGGCGGTCCCATCTCCGGAAATTGCGCCAGCCGGTCGAAAGACTCAAAAGCGGCATCCAGAAAATCCAGCGCGGACTGTTCGTTGTCAGCAGCGATGAAATCCCGTGCGGCGATCAAGTCCTCATCCGTTTCCGGTGACGCCTGCCAATTCATCGCTTCAAATTTCCGTAGATGCGCGCCTTGCGTTCGGCAGTCATGGCCGTGGCCGGCCGGGCTTGTAACAGCAAAGCCTCCAATTCATCCGCGTTGCGGAAGCTCGCGCTTTCGGGGCCCTGGCCCCGGGTGACGGCATCCAGCATCGCCAGCGCCTGGTGAATGACCTCGCTTTTGTTCGAGGCGCGACCGGCGCGAATTTGCCGCTGGATGATCGTTTCGTAGTAATCAGTGCGCGTGTAACCCATGCCCTTACAGTAAACTATTGGCAAATGCTGTCAACCAAATCAAAAGCAGAAAACGCTGAAAAAACCGGACTACTGACTACGGGACAACTGACCACGGACCACGGGCTACCGACCAGGGACCACTGACAACAGACCACTGACTAGGGACCACTGACAACAGACCACGGACCACGGACCACGGACCACGGACTACCGACTAGGGACCACCGACAACAGACCACGGGACTACAGGATAAGAGACCACAGGACCACTGACCACTGTCTTCCCATTCAGAATTTGGAAGCCAAAATGCAACCGGCGTCAACCGCCCTTGGGCGGGGATTTTGGTGACAACAACGGATTTTCCGCAATACCCGCCGCCCACGGTTGGCCAATCAAGTCGCCGTCCAGTGTGGCCAGTTTTAATCCATGCCGCTTCGCTAAAGCGATCAGATGCGCATCAGTTGTGTTTTTGGAACCCGTCTTTGGCGAAGCCGTGCCATCCACATCGTCTGCCAGGAATTGATGTCCGGGACGCGCATGTAATTTTTTCAAAGTCTCCTGCGTTTCTTCCCAGCTCGCCCCATAAGCGCCACTCAGGCTGATTCTGACAAAACCCAGTTCACCGATTGCGCAAGTATGGAATGTGTCAACCGAATCAATCCAGGCCTTGGCGTCCGAATGATTGGCATGGGTTGTCCAGCGTGACGCCAGAATCAGATTCACATCCAGCAACCAGTTCATGGCCAGTCTGCTTCAGCCCGTGAAATAATTTCTGCATCTGGATTTGAGGTAACGTTTTCCGTAGGTTGTTTTCAAATACTTTTCCCGCCTGAAAGCATCCTTTTCGTCAAGACACGCCTCGTAGTAGATCAACTCAAGTGGTCGTCTGCCACTGGTTGACGGAACCTTGCCCGCATTGTGCTGGGCAATCCGGTTGCGCAGATCACCTGTGCAGCCGGTGTAGAGCTGACCATCGTAAGCGGAGCGAAGCACATAAACGTAGATCATCGTTCAATTTCACAGGCCAAGCATTCGGTTCACGTTTTCCGGTGTCATGGGCGGTGCGCCGGGCGGCGCTTCCAGCAACAGGTCATCGCCTTGCCGCACAAGGCGGGCTTTTCCGGGTTGCGAATTTGCCGGCCGGGATCGCGCGGCCAGAAAGCGGATCAATTCTTCCTTCTGTTCCGGTGGCAGCGCCTCTGCGGCGGTTTCAATTTCAGCCAATGTGCTCATTGCAAGGATTATAACATCCCGGTTTCATTGCGGCAAGCTGCCCAGTGAAGCAACCGCACACTTCGTGCCGGTCAATTCGCAGGCGCATTTATGCCTGGCCCGCAATCGACGTCCAAAAGGTTGATGGCTGAGCCCCGAACTCCGATAAATCGCGAGCAGGCGCATTCGGGGTGCAGTTGAGGGTTGAGAGTTTTAAATTCCCGACAACCCGCGGCCCGGCAACCATCAATTATTTTATTTCCGCTCACCTTTTCGACCGTTGAGGGTTGAAGGTCTTTGGACGCCCAACTCCCAGCGATCGGTCTGCAAAATCAAACTTCAAATATCAAATCCGAGGCCCGGCCTCACACCCGGTCCCGCACAACTTCGCACCAACGCCAAGGAAGGCCGTCCCGCCAAGCGGGACGGCCTTCCTTTCCGAGGCCTTTGTCCGGGTTGGCGGGGGTGCGAAGTTGCGCTCCGACTAAGCCCACCCCCGGTTGTTGGGCGGGGGAGCGGCTTGAAAATCAGCGCTCCGGCAGCCATCCGTGTGCATTCGCGAAATCGGTGTCTCATGACTGTTTCGCAGCGGGATAATAATCCGCATATTTATAGTAGTAGTCTGAACGCCCCGAGGTGTCGGCTCCGTTGAAGATGACGCCGAGAACCCTGGCTTGTCGTTGGGCGAGCAATTCCAGCGCTTCCCGCGCCGCGCGGGCGCTGGAATGCCGGCTGCGCACCACGAAGAGTGTGCCATCCACCTTCGGGGCCAGACAACTGGCGTCATCCGCCGCGAACAGGGGGCTGCTGTCAATCACCACATAATCAAACTCCTGGCGCCACCGGGCCAGAATCTGATCCAGCCCGGAACCCAGGAAGAGATCTCCGGGATTGCCGGAAAGCTGCCTGCCACTGGAAATGAAGGTCAGATTGGCCTGCGAGTCTTTCTGCATGACTTGGTCAGGGTCGCAGGTTTGATTCAGCAGTTCCGCGAATCCCGGTTCTCTTTGGAGGCCCAACAGATGATGCAAATGTCCCTTGCGCAGGTCGCCATCCACCAGCAACACGCGGGAACCGGAGAGGGCCAGTGTGCGGGCCAGATTGGCCGCCACGGTGGATTTGCCCTCGCTCGGCATCGCGCTGGCAATGAGCAGGACTTTGGGCCGCTCGCCGTCCGTGGCCAGGAAAAGCAGCGCTGACCGGAGGCTGCGATAGGACTCGGCGTAAATGTGCCGCGGATCGTTGAGGACCAGCAACGGCATGATGCTCCCTCCTTCCTGACCCACTTCCGGCAACAGGCCGACCACGTTATCACCCAGAGTGGAGTTGACTTCGGTGACGGAGGTAAAGCGATCATCACGAACCGCGATCAAGAAAACGATGCCCAAGCCGGCCGCCAAGCCTCCCAAAATGGCCAGCACCAGTCCGGCCTTTTCGCCGGAATAAGAGCGTTTTGGGGGCGAGGCGGGTTCCAGAATGGCAAGGCTCTCTTGATCAATGTTGCGACTGATGCCCACGTTTTGAACCAGCAGCGCGAGCCGGTCATACACGCTTTGGGTCCGTTCGACATTCAGTTTGAGACGATTCGCTTCGCCAATGATGGCATTGGCCGCCACCACCTTGGCCTCCCATTCCTTGACGGACGCCATAACGTTGTCGGTTTTCATTTGATTGGCCTGTCGGGCAGCGGTCAGTTGGTCACCGTTCTGGCGCCGGTATATTTCCTGCAACTGCCCGGCCCGTTCGATATCCGCGTCCAATTTGACGATTTTGGGATGTTTGGGCCGGAGATACTTGCTGAGTTTTTCGCGCTCCATCTTCAGCAGCTCAATCTCATTAAGGGAAGACCGCTGATCGGAGGCAGCGCCAGCGAAGCGCGACGAAGTCGTTTCGGAAGTTACCGAGACTGTCCCGTCCGTGGCCAAACCCGGATTGTTGGTTGCGGCGTCCAGGAGCCGGGCTTCCAATTGTAGATCCGACAATTGCGTTTTGAGCTTTGTCAGATAGCTCCCGGCGACCGTGGCCTCCTCCTGCAGAATGGCGAGGTTGTTGGTTCGCTCAAATGCCAGCAGCGCGTCCTGCTCGGTGGTCAGGTCCCGTTCCCAGCGCTGCATCTGCTCGGAGATGGAGGCCAGTGTGTCTCCGGAAACCTCCTGGCGGACATTTTTTTTGTAATCCAGATAGGCCGTCATGATGGCGTTCAGATAGGTCTGGGTGAACAGTGGATTCGAACTGGTGGCCTGAATGTTAAACACCGAGCTCTTGGGTTTACCCGACACGTAGATGTTAACCAGCAGCGGCTCACCTTCTTTATCCAACACAATCGGGGCATTGTTGGTTGAGACTTTTAAGAGCGCCAGGGCTTGCTGCCGCAACGTCTCGCTCTGAAGCAACCCGCTCAGCGTGCCCATGTAATTCTGCATGTCCTCTGAGAACATCCCCCCCTCCGGCAGCCTCAACTTCAAGGTTTCCCACATGCTGGCCTTGGAAACAAAAGCCGGCTGCTTCCAATAGACATAAGCCGCCTCCATGGCCAGGCCGATGGCCAGCGTCACAACCAGAACCCACCAATATTTCGGCAGGAAAGTGAGAAACCGGCGGACCCGCAAAGAAGTTCCGGTCGCACCCAGGTCGTCCACCGGACCAGCCAGTTGGAGATCCTGATCCGGGGCGGGTAACAATGGCGTATTCACGGTTGGGTGCTGGTTTTTGATTTATTGGGTTTCAGGCACAGGGCCGGTCCAGGTCTAAAAATGGACCAACCGTTCGGGAATGTAAATGAGGTCGCCAGGCTTCAGGGCCACGTCATTCTCGGTTTTACCTTTGTCAAAAATCTCGCCCACGTCCACGACCAGCGTCTCCTTGTCGATTTCGCCAGTGCCCCCCTGGCGCGTGATTTTGACATGATGCTTGTCGGCGAAGTCGGTGAAGCCCCCGGCGCGGAGGATGGCCTTGCTCAGCGTCAGGACTTCATCGCTCGGAATATCCTCCGGCCCCGGCATCCGAACCGGGCCGACCAGATACACCTTGCCACGGCTTTTGGTCATCAAATCCACGGAGATGATCACCGTGGCCCGATAATAATAGGCTTTTTCGAGTTCGACCTTGAGTGCCTGGGCCAATTCTTTGCAGGTCTTGCCGGCAGCGGGATAGTGCCCGATATAAGGAACTTCCAAGTCTCCTGAATCCATAACGATGAGCGGCATGGGCTCATTCTCGTCTTCCTCAATCCGGAAGCTAATACGGTCGCCGATGGCCAAACGATATTGATCGTCCGAGGTGTCCAGGCTGTTCGTGGAAATACGGCTGACGGAATTCGTGCCGCCTGGAGAGGCGTCCAGGCTGTTCGTGGAAACAGGGCTGGCGGAATTCGTGCCGCCTTGAGTCAGGGAGCCGGCCGCGTTGAGCTGCGGACCGCCATTGGTGGACAAAACGGCCGGCAAGCGGTCCGTGGCGGGCCGGGATCCGGAGTTTTCAGAAAACAGCGATTCTCTGGACAACGATGCCGGCGCATCGGTAAACAGCGGTTCTCCGGAAGACGAACAGGAGGTTCCGAACAGCAGACACAGAGCCGCGAACAACAGCGGGCCGGCAAGTGTTTTGGCAGCCGCACGGTCAGGCGGGGTTGGTTTTTGAACCACGTGCGGACTGAAATTTGGTTGAGGCGATCTAAAATTCATTGGATCTGATAGGTTAGTGTAAGTCCCACAAAGTTCTGCGTATATTCGTTGTTCGCGACATTGGATGACCGGAGGGTGAGGCGGTAGTTCAAGCCCAGCGAGAGTTTTTTTATTATCGAATAGCTGGCACCCACGCTGACCCCGAGCCAGTCGAAGGTTTCCGTGAGGTTGCCCGCCACATTTCCCTGGCCCTGGTTCCCATGCTCGTAGGAAAATGAGGTGTTCAGGTTCACGTTCTTGATGATGTCCCAATGGATGCCGGGACGGACATAATAGTCTTCAATCGCATCCGACTGGATTCCCGTTTGCACTTCATGCCCGGCGTCGAGGGTATAACCGATGGCGTCGGTGATCTGATGGGTGATGTTCAGGTCGGCATACCAGGAGTTCAGGTCCGAGGTTCGGATGGTTTGGCTGGTATGCTGGAATTGAAAAATAGTGTAACCAAACCGGGGCTGGACGCGAAAATATTTATCCGGCTGCCAGTCGGCGTAAACACCCGCGCTGTAAGAGTTATTGTCGTTCAAAACCATCTGGTCATAGGTTGTGAACGAACCCGTGCCTTCGATGCCGGTCGTGACCCCGGGATACATCTGAAATCCCGCCCGCGCAAACACCATCTCGGTCGTGCCATCCTGGGACTCGTACTGCTGTGGGGTGGGGGAGATGACATTCTGATGATCGTAACCAGCGCTTAACGTCACCCGGTTCAAATCCCAGGTGACACTCAGTCCGGCGGTGTTGTTGAGGGTGGCGTAGGCGGCGGTCCCGGACAACGCGGGCTGTTGCGAGGCATCCTGGACGTAATTCGCCCGGTCATGAAGGTTGAACCAAAAATCCTTCACAAAAATGTCAAAGGACAGTTCGGTGCCGGACTGCAGGCGCCAGGTGCTGTACTGGTCGTGGTCAAAATACTTGTCGTAGCCGGCGCCGACGTTCAAGCTCAGCAAATTGTTCCGGGTAATCGGGTAGCTGGCATTCAACTGTACCAGCGGACTCAAGATGAAGTCTTGTTCGGGGTCTGTCTTTGAACTGTTGATATTGTCATTCCAGTCCAGGCTGAGCGAGGGCACGACCAGCAACCTGAAGTCGCCCGACTTGAAGGTGTAGGGGAGGGATTCCAGTTGGATTTGTCTGGCCGCCGCCGCCACTTCGCCCGCCAGCGAGTTGCGCAAGGCTTCCTGCGCCGGGGCCGGCGAAGCGGCCAGCAAAACAAACGCAACCAGGCACCCGCAACCAATGGTCCCGGCACGCCGCCGGCACCGGCTCCTCGAAGGACCGGCCTGGGATTCCCGGTTTCTGAAATGATGGAAGAAAAAAGAGGTTGAGGACATGGGGTGGGTTCAAACCGTTAGCGGCAAGGAGTTGCTCGCCTTGGGATAAGCAAGCTGCGCGTGATGTTCGATCGCTTGCTTCCCTGCGCGCAGGCCCGGCAAGGTCCTGGCACCAGGAGATTTCTTGAGCGGAGGAATTTTTGGCGCCAGTGAAACGATGTTTTCGGGCTTGCCGGCCACCAATGGACACAACCCTTTGGCTTGCAGCGGGCAGGCTGAATCTTCCCCCGGCACGGTGGCCGGCCGGCTTTTCTCCAGTGCGGCCTGTTTGCGCCAACAGCCCGGACTGACACCGAATCGCCGCTTGAAGCAGGTATTGAACAGTCCCAAATGATTGAAGCCGCATTGAGCCGCCACGTTAATCACCTTCGCATTAACATCACGGAGGAGGGAAACCGCCTTTAGCAGGCGCATTTCCATCCTGAGCGCACCAACGGAGAAGCCGAAATAATGATGAAACAAACGATTGAGATGACGCCGGCTGCAACCGAACCTGGCCGCCAATTCCTCGATCGAAAGGCCCAACAGTTGATCCACCGAAAGTTCTTCAAAGACCCGGATTATGCGCTCCTCAACCTGCCCCAAGCCGACTCGTTGATGATGCGCGGCCCTGAATTCCCCGTTCAAAATGGCCGCCGCAACGCGCAGCAAATGACCGCGATGTTCGAGGTCGAGTTGGGAGGGAACCTCTTCAATCAACCGGTGACATTTCATGGCCAGCGCCGTGGAAGCCGGAAAAAATTTTGAACCTTTGAAATTGTCGGTTACTTCCTGAAGCAGAGAAATCTCGTTGCCGGCAAATAGTGGAATGAGATGTTCCAACCGCAGGGAAAACGACCAAAAAACCATTTCTGCACCTTTGGGAACGCAGAGCCTTCCTCCCGGACTTCCCTCCCAAACGAGGATATCTCCGGGGACCAGCCGTTGGGCGGCTGAGCCATTAACGTGTCCCACACCGCCTGTGGGGAATATGAAACAAAGCCCTTCTTTCTGAGGTGACCATTCCTCCAAAGATTTTAAACGGACCAACCGCAGAGCAAAATAATCCTGATCAAACATATGGCGCCTTTACTGGAGGAAGATCTTACAAAGCTCATTATTAGCAACCACCCGTTTCTGCCGGTCTTTTCTCGTCCCGCTTATTTTAACGCAACAATCAGTGAATCAGTAAATAGGTTTAACGCCGTTTTGTCCAGACATATTTAGGACATCAAAAAACACGTATGGGACATTGGGATACACATTTGGGACATGGTGGGAAGACGGTTGAGAGTTGAGGGTTTCGCCCCGTGGAATAATGGCGGCAATTCCACAGGGTGAGGGTTGAGGGTCGTGGCGAAAATACTGAAATTTTGAAATCTGAAATGCTGAAATCAGGGAACAAGGGACTACGGGCAGGAGACTGCGGACTACTGACCAAGCCGCATACATGCCATTAAATTCTTTAACGCAAAGACGCCAAGGCGCAAGGACGCAGGTGAAGAATGTTTCTCTCGCAGTTCGGCTAAGGTCACTATTTAGCCCGAACTCCGAAATAGGAATGGTATAGCAATTCCAATTAACCCAGGCATAGTTTGATATGCCTCTGGGAAAA
>DLMG01000128.1 GCA_002479245.1 Verrucomicrobia subdivision 3 bacterium UBA7542
GCGCTGCTGCCGCACGACCGGACCGACGCGCAACGCAAGCGTGAACACAGCGATTTTTCGTTTTTGACCACTGGCAGCGCGTGGCTGCCGCCGGTTCTGGCCGTGTTGGTTTGCGGTTTGCAAATGACGTTTTGGCAGAACGCAACGAATTACACGGGCGAGATGTTCGACCTGTTGCTGTTCGCGTTCGTGATTTGGTCGTTGCTGGAATACCGGCTGGATGATCGCGAATGGCGTTTGTTTCTGGCCTCGGTCGTGTATGGCGCGGGCATGGCAAATAATTGGGCAATGGTGGGATTTTTTCCGGCTTTCGCAGCGGCGATAGTGTGGATTCGCGGCTTGAGCTTCTTCAAGCCGCGATTTCTCCAAAGAATGATGTTGTGCGGGCTGCTGGGAATGACGTTTTTCCTTTTGCTGCCACTGCTGGTCGTGATTTCGGGCAAGGTGCCGATGACTTTCTGGGGGACACTGAAAACCAGCCTGGTTCCGCAATATAATGTGCTGAAACTTTATTTCTTCTGCTGCCTCCACCCATCGCAACATCTTGAATTCCTGGCGTTGTTGCTGGCTTACCTGATACCGGTGTTCGTGATGGCGATTCGCTGGAAAGCGGCCTTCGGCGATCACAGCCCCATGGGCATGGCGTTGACGAGTTTCCTGTTTCATCTGGTGTGCGCCGCCTTTTTGATCTTCTGCATTTGGATGGCATTTGACCCGCCGTTCAGCCCGCGGCAGCTCAACCTGGGAACACCGCTCTTGACCCTTTATTATCTCGGCGCATTGAGCATTGGTTATTTCAGCGGCTATTTTTTGCTCGTTTTTGGCAAAGCACCCAGCAGCCGGGTGCAACCACCCCGACCGGATCCGTTTCAATTTTTGGATCCCCTGGTAATCGTCGGCGTTTGGGTGCTCGCGGCGGCAGCAGTAACCGGGCTGATTTACAGAAATACGCCGCAAATCCGCGCGGCAAACGACGATACATTCCAAAAATATGCATCGTTTGTGGAGGAGAATCTACCGCGTTCGGGCGGCGTTTTGTTGAGCGATGATTCGAGCCGTTTATTTCTGGTGGAGGCGGCGTTGGCGCGGGACGGCCGGGCAAAGGATTTTTTGCCGCTCGATACCCAGTCCCTGAACTGGCCTGCTTATTCCCGGTTCCTGCACGACAAATTCCCGCAAAAGTGGCCGGAACTGGTTTCGCCGAAAGAAGTGAAACCGGTCAATCCGATTGAACTCGTCGGTGCCTTGACCATGCTGGCCAAATCCAACGAGCTTTATTACCTGCATCCGAGCTTCGGCTACTATTTCGAGCAATTCTATCAGGAGCCGCACGGTCTGGCCTGCAAACTAAAAACACTGCCCAGTGACACGCTGTTGCCACCGTTACCGGACAAAAATCAAATCGCTGAGAACCAGGCATTCTGGGCGCGGGTGGAAACGCAGGCGTTCGCTCCCATTAAACGCGCGGTCACGCCGCCCGACCCGAATGCGCCGTGCAGTTGGGGTCAGCAAATGCTGGATACACTTCACGTGCCCCGCGAACAAAATCAAAATGCCATCCTTGCCGGAACCTTTTACTCGCGCAGCCTGAATTTCTGGGGTGTTCAGTTGCAACGTGCCGGCGATCTTACAAACGCCGCCGCGTGTTTCGCCATGGCAAAAGAAGTCAATCCCGACAACTTCATCGCGCAAATCAATCTCCGGTTCAATCAAAGCCTTCGTGCCGGCAAAAGAGTGCCGCTGGACTTGTCCAAAACCACCAGTGATCAATTTGGCAAATACCGCGATTGGAACCAAGCGCTCAACGCCAACGGGCCTTTCGATGAACCGAGTTTTTGTTTTGTCGAGGGCCTTAACCTGGCGGCGCGAAACGGATTCTTTCGCCAGGCCGTTGCGCCGTTGGCGCGCGTTCGAGAATTCGAGCCGGACAATCTGGTCGCACGACTCTGGCTCGGCCAGATTTACGTGATGTTCCACCTGCCCGACCGCGCGCTCGATGCGTTGCGCGATCCGCTGGAACAGCCGGAAAGATTTCCGCTCGCCAAAACGAATGAAACTCAACTAAATGTCATCGCCGCCGCCGCTTATTTTCAAAAAAATGACCCGGCACAGGGAACGCAACTTCTTGAAACCGAAATCGCCCGCCATCCGACCAACGACGACCTGCTCCTGACGGCGGCGCAAATTTATTTGGCCCGCGGGCTTTTTACCAACGCGCTCACCATCATTGACCTCAAACTCCGGCTCACACCCAACGACCCGGCCTGGCTTTTAAATCGGGGCTACGTTTCCTTTCAGTCCAAAGCCTACGATGACGCCATTGACGCATTCAGCCGCGTGCTCGCCATTCAAACGACCAATTCTGCGGCGCGGTTCAATCGCGCCCTGGCCTGCCTCGCCAGCGGCAAGCTCGAGGCTGCGCGTGCCGATTACAAAACCTTGCAGCAGTCTCTCACCAATGCGTTCCAGATCGCCTACGGCCTTGGCGAAATTGCCTGGCGCCAGCACGAAACGAACGAAGCGATTAGAAATTACAAACTTTATCTGGCCAACGCGAACACCAACACCGCCGAGGCCACAAACGTCATTCAACGGCTCCGCGAACTCAAGGGCCCTTCACCCTGAAACGCGCCAATGCGCGTCACGCACATCATCACCCGGCTGGTCGTCGGCGGCGCGCAGGAAAACACCGTCGCTTCCGTGCTTGGTCTGCGCCAAAAACCCGGCGTCGAAGTTTATTTGATCTCCGGCCCGACGACCGGACCCGAAGGCTCGCTCGAATCTGAATTCGCGGGCACGCCGGAAATTTTCACGCGCGTTCTGGAACTTGTCCGCCCGATTCACCCGCTGAAAGACTGGCTCGCGTTGCGCCGGCTCGAAAAAATTCTGCGCGAACAAAAGCCTGACCTCGTCCACACTCACAGCGGCAAGGCGGGAATTCTCGGCCGCCTCGCGGCCCGGCGCGCGGGCGTGCCGGTGATCATTCACCACATTCACGGCCCTTCCTTCGGCCCGTTTCAAGGATTACTGGCCAACTGGATTTTTACCGCCGCCGAGCGTTACGCCGCCCGCGTCACCACGCATTTTATTTGCTCGGCGCAGGCCATGACCCGGATTTATCTGGCTGCCGGCATCGGACGGCCGGAGATGTTCACCCGCATTTTCAGCGGCTTTCAACTCCAGCCGTTTTTGGACGCCACAAACGATCTTGCGCTCCGGAAAAAATTGGGAATCCCCGCCGATGCTTTTGTCATCGGCAAAATCGCGCGGCTGTTCAAACTCAAAGGCCATGAAGATTTGCTGCTGGCGTTTCAATCGGCGCTGCCGCAATGCCCGCGCGCCCGGTTGCTGCTTGTCGGTGATGGTTCTTTGCGGCCGCATCTGGAAAATCGCGCGCGCAAACTTGGCGTCGCAGAAAAGGTCGTTTTCACCGGACTCGTGCCGCCGAATGAAGTGGCGCGCTACATCGGCATCATGGATTGTCTTGCGCATTTGTCGTCGCGTGAGGCGCTCTCCCGCGCGCTGCCGCAGGCGCTCGCCGCCGGCAAACCGGTTGTTTCCTACAATTTCGATGGTGCGGACGAGATTTGTCTTGATGGCGAAACCGGTTTTTTGGTTCGCACCGGCGACATTGCCACCGTCACCCAACGGCTGCTCCAACTCGCCAACGACGCGCCGTTGCGGGAGCGCCTCGGTCGCCGCGGACAACAATTCGTCCGCGAAAATTTTGCCGTCGAAAAAATGGTGGACGCCATTTACAATCTCTATCTGAAATTGGCCGCCGACCACGGCCTTCGGTTGTGACCTTTCCGTTCAATTTTTTTCTCGCCGCTCTGGCGGGCGCGTTTTTAACGACGCTGCTCGCGCTGCCGCTCTGGCGCGAATGGTGTCTGCGCGTCAATCTCGTGGATGACCCCGGCCAGCGCAAAATCCACGACGCGCCCGTGCCGCTCGCCGGCGGCCTCGCCGTGCTCACCGGCATTTTGTTGCCGCTCACGGCCGGAGCAATTTCGCTCAAGCTCGGTGTGAACATTGCCGGCCAAACGCATCTGATTGCGCACGGATTGAACCGCCGCGCCATTGAACTTGCCGTAATTGCGTTCGGCGCGATTGCGATGGTCGTGCTTGGCTGGCTGGACGACAAACATGAACTGAAACCCTTGCCGAAATTTATCGGCCAATTGTTCATCGCCGTGCTCGTTGCCGCCGCCTGCAAGCGCATCACGCTCTTCGTGCCCAGCGTCACGTTCAGCTACGCCATTACCATTCTGTGGGTGCTCACGGTCGTCAACGCCTTCAATTTCATGGACAACATGAACGGCCTTTGTGCCGGGCTGGGCGCGATTGGCGCGTGGCAATTTGCCGTCATCGCCGCGGGGGATGGCGAATACCTCGTGGCGTTGATTGCGTTTCTGGCGTGCGGCGCGCTCGTTGGTTTTTTGCCATCCAATTTCCCCCATGCGCGCGCCTTTCTCGGCGACGCGGGCAGCCATCTCGTCGGCTATCTGCTCGCGGTGCTGGCGATCCTGCCGCACTTTTACACGAAACGAAATCCCCACCCGTTCGCCGTGCTCTCGCCGTTGTTCGTGCTGGCCATTCCACTGGCCGACCTCGCGTGGGTTGTCATCCAACGCACGCTGGCAGGCAAACCATTTTATATCGGCGACACGAATCACCTGTCGCACCGGCTCGTCCGCATGGGGATGAGTCGGACCCGCGCCGTGCTGCTCATCTGGCTGGTCGCCGCCGCCATCGGTTCCATCGCCTGGTGGCTCTGATTGGAGCGGCGCTGCTGCACCGCCCCAATTACAAATTTATTGCTGCGCTGGCTGTCGGTAAATTTAGGGCAGAGCGGCAGCGCCGCCGGGTATGATGGCCCGCAGCCGAACAGCCCTACCGTCTCTGGAATATGTGCCGATGATTATCGGGAAATGGTATCAAGTCTCACCCAGCCATGATTCGCATAGAGAACTTCAGCGGAAGGGGCACAAAGATAAAGGCGTTTTACACTCAATTGGCGCGCTTCTTTTGTCAATCGGCGAATAAGCTCAGTTGCCACGCCACGGCCTCGATGCTCTTTAACCACGAAGATTCCGCCCAGGGGTGACAATATTTTTCATTTTCGTTCCGCCATTGCAAACCGCCGGCGCCCGTTTTAGAATTTTCACAATTCATTCAGCGCATGGCGGAATATAAAGTCCAGTTTGAGGTCTTCGAAGGACCGCTCGATTTGCTCCTTTACCT
>DLMG01000200.1:0-126 GCA_002479245.1 Verrucomicrobia subdivision 3 bacterium UBA7542
GGTCAGCATTCAGGCGTTTCCCGAACACCAGCGCCGGGCGTTTTGCATTTTTGAATACGTCTATTTCGCGCGGCCGGACAGCGTGATCGGCGGCCGCAGCGTTTATGAAGTCCGCAAGGAAATGGG
>DLMG01000200.1:233-14084 GCA_002479245.1 Verrucomicrobia subdivision 3 bacterium UBA7542
GGCGGACCTCGTCATCCCGGTGCCCGACAGCGGCGTCTGCGCGGCGCTGGGTTATTCCGAGGAATCCGGCATTCCGTTCGAGATGGCCTTCATCCGCAATCACTACGTCGGGCGCAGCTTTCTGCAGCCGTCGCAATTGATCCGTGACTTCGACGTGCGCATGAAGCTGAACCTGATCGCCCCGCTCGTGAAAAACAAGCGCGTCGTGATCGTGGACGACTCCATCGTGCGCGGCACCACGTGCAAGGCGCGCGTCAAAACCCTCAAGGAAGCCGGCGCCCGGGAAGTTCACGTCACCGTCAGTTGTCCGCCGCACATGAACCCGTGCGTCTATGGCATTGATTTTCCCGACCGCAGCAAGCTGATGGCGGCAAACCACAGTGTGGACGAAATCCGCAAATACCTGAACGCCGACTCGCTGCACTATCTTTCGCAGGAGGGCATGGTCAAGGCCACCGGCCGCGCCAGGGAATTATTCTGCATGGCCTGCTATGATGGCCATTATCCCGTGCCCTACGATCCCGTGCTCGACAAGCACATCATCGAACGCCGCCGCCGCCAGGCGCAGACGCTCGGCGAAGCTGTGGCGAAGGAAAACGAGCAAATCAAATTGCTGCCGGTTTAGCCGCGACGCTTCTTCGCAAGACACGCCCGGCAGAGTCGCAGGCTTGTTTTTGCTGTCTTGAAAACTGGAAACTGTCGGCCTTGGCAAGCGCTCTGACTTGCAAAAATATCCCGAATATGGCAATTTGGTCGCATGCTTCCATGTCATACCCGGCTCTTTAAAATGGCGGTTCTGGTTCTTTTTTCCCTCTGCACTCTGACGAAAATTTCCGCGCAAGGCACTTATCCCAAAATCGAGGCTTCGTTCACGGTAAACACACCGATTGCGGATCCGTTCGATTACAGCAATGACGTGCGCGTGCTGATTATTCAGCCGGATTCGACCACGGTTTCCCTGCCCGCGTTTTTTGATGTCAACACAACCTGGCGCGTGCGCCACACCCCAACGATGGCCGGAGTCTATGGCATCAGCAACATCACGTTGAATGGTTCGCCACTTTCGTTCAGCAATTTGCAGCCGGCTTCCTGGACGGTGACCGGCTTTCCGACCAGCCCCGGTTTCGTGCAGGTGGACCCCACCAACCCGCGCCGCTTTATCACCAGCAATGGCCGGCGGTTTTTCCCGGTGGGTCAGGATGTCGCCTGGAGTTCACCCTCCTCCGACATTCTGAACATCTTCCCTAAAATGGGCGCGGCGCACGAAACCTGGTCGCGGGTGTGGATGACCCATTTCTACGACAACGGCACGACCCTTGGCCTGAATCTGGACTGGCCCTTGGTCAATAATACCTTTGGCCAGTTGAGCCTGACCAACGCGCAACACTGGGACGCGATTGTCGCCGCCGCCGATCAAGCCGGCCTCCATTTCCAGATGACCTTGCAGCATCACGGACAGTATTCGAGCATTCCCATAAGCGACACCGACCCGAACTGGGAACAAAATCCTTACAACACAGCCAATGGCGGATTTCTTTCCAGCTCAACAAATTTTTTTACTGATCCGACGGCCCAGGAATTGACCAAACGCAAACTTCGTTACATTGTCGCGCGCTGGGGCTACTCCCCATCCATCATGGCTTGGGAACTTTTCAATGAAGTGCAATTTACCGATGCCGGGTCCCTCAACCAGTGGGGCATTATCGAGGCATGGCACAATGAAATGGCCACGTTCCTCCGTTCCCAGGATGCTTATCATCACCTGATCACCTCCAGTTCTGTGCTCAACGAGCCGATTTGGGACCAGACCGACTATTACCAGCACCACGATTATCCGTCGGACCTGATAGCGGGAATTCAAGATGCCCAGGATATCAGCGCATCCCAGCCGGTCGGGCCTGATTTCAGCGGCGAGTGTGGCATTGACACGACGCCGCACGTGGGAATCAGTCCTCCGATATGGGCCGGCATCATGGCTGCGCAGTCCGGTGATGCCATGCCGTGGTACTGGGACACCATTGATCCGAACAATGACTATTTTCTGATTCAAGCCGCAGCCGATTTTGTCACGGTGTCTGGTCTGGCAGATGAGAACGCTCTGACCAAATCCACTCCGCTGGTGACGGGCGGCGCGACCGGTCCGTTGATATTTGGGCTCAGCGGCGGCTGGGCCACAGCTTCGCAAGACACCTTCACGGTTGGAGACGCCGCGCCCGACGGCATTGGAACCGCGCCGAGTTATCTGCAAGGCTATTATCACCTGTCCATGACGCCCAACGGCTACACGTTCCTCGTGGACTATCCTCAGAACGGAACGTTCTCCGTTCAGGTGCTTCAGATTGCCGCATCTGGCGCCGGCCTTGAAATTTTTCTCGATGGCAATTTACAGACCAATATTTCATTTCCCGCTCCGGGCAGCGATACTTCCACGAATTTTACCGCCTCCGTTTCGGTTTCCGCCGGTTCCCACAGCATCAACATTTACAATCCCGGCTTGGACTGGATTCTGCTTGGCAATATCACACTCAATCCTTATGTGCCTGCGCTCGGTGCCTATGCGGTTGGCACCAACAACTGGCAGGCGCTCTGGTTGTGGAACCGCACCAATGTCTTCGCGGCCACGCCGGGCCCGAGCGTCAGCGGTACCGTGGCTGTCGCGGGCTTGAATCCGGGCACTTATTCCGGCACCTGGTGGGACACCTTCGGGGCTGGTGCCATCAGCAATTTCACCTTTACCGTCGCCAGCAGCAGTGTGCCGGCAACGCTCACTACTCCTCCAATTTTGCGTTCCATGGCGCTTTACGTTGGCCTTCCGGCGCAGGCGGGAATCGTTGCTGCCGATCTGACCCAGACTGTGGCCACCAACTCGTCGCCTTTCAACCTGCCGTTGGTGATAACCAACAGCGGCGGTCTGCCCCTGGCCTATTCTCTTTCTTCCACCAGTGCGATTCCGGCGTGGTTGAGCTATTCTACCACCAATGGGTATGTGTCGAAGTCCGGCGCAGTAACAGTGTATCTGGCTT
This sequence comes from Verrucomicrobia subdivision 3 bacterium UBA7542, assembly GCA_002479245.1. Lineage (GTDB taxonomy): Bacteria > Verrucomicrobiota > Verrucomicrobiia > Limisphaerales > UBA11358 > UBA11358. The sequence goes on from DLMG01000200.1 coordinate 3,257, forward strand.
TCAACCCGACAGGTCTTGCGACAGGCACTTACAGGTTCACGCTCTTTGTCAACACCAGCGATCCGCTCCTCTCTGTTACCGCGCTGTCCATTTCAGTCACCATTTCGGGCACTCCGGCTGCGCCACAACTGCAGGTTCTGTCCAGGTCCATCAACCAGTTTGTTTTCCAAATTCGAGGTGACATGGGGTTCCCTTACGTGGTTCAGACTTCCACGAATCTCATGTCGTGGGTTTCGGTTTCAACCAACACGCTCCCGGGCGGCACCTTGAACATCACCAACCCGATCACGCCGGCTACATCTCGGCAATTCTGGCGCACCCTCTGGCGGCCGTGATTGCCAGAAGATGTTTTTGTTTGTTGGGCGCGGGCGGCGGGTTTAAGGGGCATTTTCGCGTGCGCGGCCACTCGAAACTGCATTGACGCCGTGTCTTTCCGCCTTCAGATTTAAGCCGTATGAAAACCACGGCGCTGTTGAAACCAAGCTGGCCCGCCCCGGCACTCCGTACTTCGCATTTTCATCCCGTCGCAGCAACCCATAGACGCATCACACCTCAAACCTCGATTGACCAGGTCATGGTCGAGGAACGTGCGGGCTCTTTCACCAAACGCAGCATCAAGACCAGTGCCAAGCTCGCCGGCCTGAAAATGGTCGTCTCCATGGTGGATTTGACGACCCTCGAAGGCAAAGACACCCCCGGCAAGGTTGCCTACCTCTGCCGCAAAGCGCTACAGCCCGCCGAGCCGAAATACGGCGTGCCGAGTTGTGCTGCGGTTTGCATTTATCCGAACATGGTGAAATTCGCGCGAAAATTCCTCGGTGAACAATCGCCCGTGCAGGTTGCGTCCGTTGCCACCGCCTTTCCCAGCGGCCAGTATCCCTTGCGCACCCGGCTTGATGAAGTGCGTCGCGCCGTCGCCGATGGCGCGGACGAAATTGACATGGTCATCAACCGTTGCGCGTTTCTTTCCGGCGATTACGCGCAGATGTTCGACGAAATCGCCGCGACCAAGGAAGCCTGCGGTCCGGCACGCTTGAAGGTGATTCTCGAAACCGGCGAGCTCGTCACCTACGACAATGTCCGTCTCGCCAGTGAAATCGCCATGCAAGCCGGTGCGAATTTCATCAAGACCAGCACCGGCAAGGTCTCGCCCGCCGCCACCCTGCCCGTCACGCTCGTGATGCTGGAGGCCATTCGTGATTTCTTTTTCGCCACCGGCATCCGCATTGGCATGAAACCCGCCGGCGGCATCCGCAACGCCAAACAGGCGCTTGCCTACCTCGTGATGGTCAAGGAAACCCTGGGCGACGACTGGCTGACGCCCGACCTGTTCCGCTTCGGCGCGAGCACGCTCGTCAACGACGTGCTCATGCAAATCGCCAAAACCGTGGACGGAAATTATCAAGGGGCGGATTACTTCTCGCTGCCGTGAAAATTTATTTGGACAACTCGGTGTTGAACCGTCCTTACGATGATCAACGGCAACCGCGTATCTGGCTGGAAACACTTTGCTTCGTGTTGATTCTTCAAATGGTGGAACACGGCGAGGCGGAGATGGTTCGATCCACTTTTCACATTTTGGAAAACAATGAAAGCCGCGCGTTGGAACGACGGGAATGGGTGGGGGCTTGCCTGAATTTGGCGCGTCACTCCGTGCGCACTACAAGTGAAATGGAGCAACGGGCAAACGCACTCTCGAAAGCCGGCCTGAAACCTCTCGATGCCGCGCATCTCGCCGCCGCCGAAAGTGTCGCGGCAGATTTTTTCATCACTTGCGACGACCAATTGATCCGCAAGTATCGCGGTTCGATGCGGGCGTTGACACCGCCGGAATTGATTCTAATCTTAACCAAGGAACAACCATGAGCATCGTCGTCGAAAATGATCAAGAAACCGTGCTGGAAGCGGCGGCCATTTTGCTGAAGCGCATGCCCGCGTCCAAAGTGGCGCGGTTGCTTTCCCTCTGGCAGGTTGGCCGTGGCGATTACACAACCGAACGGCGAAAACTCTTTGCCGGTGAAACCGTTGAAAGTTTGTTTACAAAGGCACGCGCCCTCGAAAAGCGCAGCCGCAAACGCTGACGGCGCGAGCACGCTCGTCAACGACGTGCTCATGCAAATCGCCAAAACCGTGGACGGAAATTACCAGGGCCCTGACTACTTTTCTTTACCGTGAAAACCAAATCCAACGCTCTCAAAATAGCCGGGCGCACGTCGCCGGCCAGACCACAAAACGGCCATCCGGTCGTTCCGCTGCGCGAACGCCGGTTGAATTTCGGCACTAAATGGGACTACGCGCCCGCACCGGAAGAGTCCAAGAATTACGTCATCGCCCCGCGACACGAATTGTTCATCAATGGCAAATTTGTTAAGCCGCATTCAGGCAAGCACTTCGATTCGATCAACCCCGCCACCGAGGACCCGCTCACCGAAATCGCCCTCGGCGACGAGGTGGACGTGGACCGGGCGGTCAAGTCTGCACGACGGGCCTACGAAAAGGTCTGGAGCAAAATGCCGGGCCGCGAACGGGGCAAATATCTTTACCGCATCGCGCGCATCATCCAAGAGAAATCACGCGAACTGGCCGTGCTTGAGAGCCTGGATGGCGGCAAACCCATCAAGGAAACGCGTGACGTGGACTTGCCGCTCGTGGCCGCGCATTTCTTTTATCACGCCGGCTGGGCGGACAAATTGAAGTATGCGTTCCCGGGAAAAACGCCGCAGCCGCTCGGCGTCGCGGGGCAGATCATCCCGTGGAATTTTCCGCTGCTCATGGCCGCGTGGAAAATCGCGCCGGCCATCGCCTGCGGCAACACCGTGGTCATCAAGCCGTCCAAAACCACCAGCATCACGCTGCTGCGGCTGGCGCAGATTTTCCAGGAGGCGGAATTGCCCGAAGGCGTCGTCAACGTCGTTACTGGCGTGGGGGAAACCGGCACGGCCATCGTCAAGCACCCCGACGTGAACAAAATCGCGTTCACCGGCTCAACGGAAGTCGGCAAGCAGCTCGCCCAGATGGTCGTCGGCACGGGCAAGCGGATTACGCTCGAACTCGGCGGCAAGGCGGCGAACATTATTTTTGAGGACGCGCCGATTGACCAGGCCATCGAAGGCATCATCGCGGGGATTTATTTCAACATGGGCCACGTCTGCTGCGCCGGCTCGCGCCTGCTCGTGCAGGAAAGCGTTTTCCCGACGGTCGTCCGCAAACTGCGCGACCGCATCCAGACCCTGCGCCTCGGCAATCCGCTCGACAAGAACACCGACATCGGCGCGATCAACAACAAACCGCAACTGGAAAAAATCCGTGAGCTGGTCCAAAGCGGCGTGGACGAAGGGGCGCAGTTGGTGCAAACGCGCTGCACGCTGCCCGAACGCGGCTACTGGTATCCACCAACCTTCCTTACCGGCGTGACGGCGTCCCATCGCGTAGCACAGGAGGAAATCTTCGGGCCGGTGCTCGCCGTGATGACGTTCCGCACCCCGGAGGAAGCCGTCGAACGCGCGAACAACACGCCCTACGGCCTGAGCGCCGGTGTGTGGACGGACAAGGGCAGCAAGATTTTCAAGATCGTCAACCAGCTCCGCGCCGGCGTTGTCTGGGCCAACACCTTCAACAAGTTCGACCCGACGAGTCCGTTCGGCGGCTACAAGGAAAGCGGCTTCGGCCGCGAAGGCGGATTGCAGGGTCTGGCGGCCTATTGCCGGTTGGATTGAAAACCTTTTACACCACGAACCATGAGCACACGACTCGACGTCAAAAAAACCTACAAGCTCTTCATCGGCGGAAAATTTCCGCGCAGCGAGAGCGGGCGTTATCTCCCCGCGAAATCGCCGGCCGGCGGACACCTCGATAATTTTGCCCACGCCTCACGCAAGGATTTCCGCGACGCCGTGGTTGCCGCGCGGGCGGCGGTGAATGGCTGGAGCAAGGCTACGGCCTACAATCGCGGACAGATTCTTTACCGCGCCGCCGAGATGCTGCAAAACCGCGCGGGCGAACTGGTCAACGAAGTCGCGCGCTCGACGGGCGCCGGCGCCGCCGGGGCGAAACGTGAAGTAACGCTGGCCATTGACCGGCTGGTGTATTTCGCAGGCTGGACGGACAAGTATCAGCAGATCTTCGGCAGTGTGAATCCCGTGGCGACGTCGCACTTCGACTTCACGACACCGGAGCCGACCGGCGTGGTCGTCGTGCTCGCGCCGGACGAGCCATCGCTGCTGGCGTTGGTGTCACTCGTCGCACCGGTGATTTTGAGCGGCAACGCGGCGATTGTGATCGCCTCGGAAAAATTCCCGCTGCCGGCCGCAACGTTTGCCGAAATTCTGGCCACGAGTGATCTGCCCGGCGGCGTGGTGAACATTTTGACCGGCAAACGCGCCGAGTTCATTTCGCACATCGCCGGCCACCTGGACGTCAACGCCATTGTGGACGGGGCGGGTAATGCGGAGTTGAGCGCAAAGTTGCAGGCGGGCACAGCCATCAATCTCAAGCGTTACGCCAGTCGTTCATTGACAACCGCCGACTGGTTCGCCACGAAGGCTGAAAACCCGTATTGGATCCTCGATACGGTCGAGTTCAAGACCGCGTGGCATCCCATTGGCGTTTGACAGATGGCTGACGCTTCACCCATGTCGTTGCCAACCACTCCTGCCGCCCTGGCCCGGTTCATTGACCATACCCTGATCCGGGCGGATGCCACCATCCAGGAAATCGAAAAACTCTGTGCCGAGGCGCGCGAACACAAATTTCACAGCGTCAGTGTGAACGGTTCATGGGTTGCCGCAACGCGCCATTTTCTGGACGGCAGCGATGTGAAGGTCGGTTGCGCCGTCGGTTTTCCGCTGGGCGCCATGTCCGGTGACGTGAAGCGTTTTGAAACCGAGGCGGCCATTGACGATGGCGCGCAGGAAATTGATGTCGTCATCAACCTCGGGCGCCTCAAGACCGGCGACGACAAATATGTCCTGCGCGAATTGCGTGACGTGGTGGAGGCCGCGGACGAATGGCCGGTGAAAGTCATTCTCGAAACCTGTTTGCTCACCCGGGAGGAAAAAATTCGCGCCTGCCAACTCGTGGTTGAAAGCGGAGCGCGCTTCGTCAAAACCTCCACCGGCTTCAGCACGGGCGGTGCAACCGTGGAAGATGTAAAGCTGATGCGCGAAACCGTCGGCCCGAAGTTCGGCGTCAAGGCCTCCGGCGGCATTCGCGACACGAAAACCGCCCTGGCGATGATTGAAGCGGGTGCGACCCGTCTCGGCACCTCGGCCAGCGTCGCCATCGTGAAAGGTTTGGCCGAAATTAAATCTGATAGGTAGTTGGAGTTCACGCTTTAGCGTGTCCCCCGCCGCACCAACAAGCTAAAGCTTGAACTCCAACCTTGCCCGACTGCACCGGCACACTGATTTGAAAATAGCGCGGGTCAACCAAAGAAAGCCAGCGGCCAGCCGACCGTTCCATCCTAAAAGTTCTTCCCTTTTTTCCGCAAATCCCCCCCATTTTCCTCGCGTTAGCCATGAAATTCCTCGAACATCCTCAAATGAAATTGCAAATTATTACGACAATAGAGACGACGACGACTGAGCCATACACGCAGTCGCCGTGCGACAGAATTGAACTTCAGGAAGCTGCCGGAATGATATTCTTGCCGAAGATTGCCGAGCTTCAGAAGATGCACCCGAACTTCTGCGAAAGGCTTGCGAGATACGGGGTTCACCTTAGAGCGGACCCGGCTCAACTGGACGCGCCCTTGCTGCGCGAGTTGCGCAACAAAGTCGGCATCAGAATTGAAACCGATGATACCACACAATTGGCAGCGCTGCTAAACCTCGACGAGACAGACCCCGTTTTCAATGGCGGGCACACTCAGACGAAACCCCAGCCCCAACTCCCACAACCTCCGCCAACTTGCTGGCCGGATGACCGAATATGAAACGCAAAATGCACTCCAACCGTGAACAGTTCCCAGAAGTAGACCCTGAACAGTTCTCAAAAGAGGAAATCGAGAAGGTCAAAAAGCAATTTTCTGACTCCGAATGGAAAATTCTAATAGGCTCGCCAGAGTTTCGAGATTACTGGGAGCGTCGAGAAATAATTAAAGCCCAAGAATTGGCCAGCGTCCTTCTCCGGGGGAACTTTGAGAACCCAAAAGCCGCGATGCTCTTTAACAAACTCCGAGCCTGACCAGCCCCAGCCAATGAGGAGAACTCCATTTGCCCTCCTGCCGATGGACGTAACAACCTGCTTGCGCTTCCGCCAACTTTCATGCCATCTATCAGCTTCGCATGGCAGATTTCTTGAAATTCCTTGGCAGTGTTTTCGGCGGTGAGGAGGCCACCAAGAAACCCGATCTGAAGGGGCTTATGAAGGAGCTTGGAGAAATATTTCCATGCGAGCCTAGGGCACTCTATCAAGCGGGAGATCTTATCGGGGGCGGGTATGAGGTTGTCGGCATGCTAGGAAAAGGGGGTGGTGGCGTCGTGTATCTCGTCTTACACCTATCAGGCCAACAATTTTACGCGCTTAAGACGTTCCGCGATGAATTTATGGCAAGTGCTGCCGCACGGGAAGCATTTAAACGGGAATTATCGGTCTGGGTAAGTTTGGGGAAACACCCCAACATTTTAGAACTGTATAAAGTTTTTGAATACTGCGGACGGCTGTTCGTTGAGATGGAGTGTGTTGTCGGTCGGGACGGACGGATAAGCCTTCGAGACCACTTGAAGCAGAGTAACGGTCCTTTGGATCCCAATCAGAGCTTGGAGTGGGCAATTCAATTCTGCTTTGGGATGGAGCACGCCCGCGCCCTCGGAGTTATATGCCATCAGGACATCAAACCCGGGAACATCTTAATTACAAGCAAGGGAACGATCAAAATCGCTGATTTTGGGCTCGCCGCTGGCGCTGCGCTGGGCAGGCGTGCACAAGGAGCCGGAGGCGGTTCCTTCGTCAGTGGCGGCAAGGAAGGCGAGTTCGGCTTGAGCCTAGTTCAAGTAGGGGGGAGGCAGGTCTGCGGCACGCCGGGTTACATAGCTCCAGAAGTTTATCGTGGGGAATCGGGAGATGAGAGAAGTGACGTTTACAGTTTTGGACTTGTCCTTGCGCAAATGGCTAACGGAAGTCCCGCACCTCCGTTTGGAGGTCAACATTGTCCGGGAATCGAAAACTACCTAGAGGTTATTTACAGACAGCAGATGGCCGGCCTATTGCCACGTGTTAAGGGGCCACTGCGGTCGGTAATTGGAAAGTGCCTCCAAGCGGAACCATCGCAGCGCTATGGCGGCTTTCGCGATTTGCGTTCTGACCTCGAAAAGATACTTCGCGAACGAACCGGAAGGACAGTTCCAGCACCGGTGGCGGACGCAGGGACAGTCATTTTCTGGAACCACAAGGGGGTTTCTCTCACCGCCCTTGGTCGGGCGGACGAGGCGATCGCGTGTTTCGACAGAGTTTTGGCAATCGAGCCGCTAGCGGCGGAGAACTGGTATAACAAAGGAGATGCTCTTTATGAATTGGGGCGGCACAAGGAGGCATGGGGCTGCTTCGAGGAAGCACTGCGACTTGACGCAAATTTCGCTCAGGCTTGGAGTGGAAAAGGTGTCTGCTATGCCCACTTCGGCCATTACATGGAGGCAATTCGGTGTTATGATAAGGCGCTCGCAATCAACCCAAAGGACTTCGCCGTGTGGAATAACCGGGGGATGACGCTCAGCGAGCTTGGTCGCCGAGACGAGGCAATTACCAATTTCGACAAGGCTCTAGCACTCGACCCCCGAAATGCTATCGGTTGGTTCCAAAAGGCCAAAACTTTGCTTAAGCTTCGTCGGGATTGTGAGGCAATTAGGTGCCTCGATAACGCATTGGCGATAAATCCTCGCTACGCCAACGCCTGGTTGTGGAAAGCAAAAACAGAGCAAACGCTCGGACATTTACGGGAAGCGAGACAGAGCTACCGTAATTACATCGCAGTGGCACCAGCCCAGAGCAACGAAATCGCCTTTGCCCAGCAGCAGCTACACGAATTAGGATAGGCTTTGCCTTAACTGTGGACGCCAGCGCTGCGACAACTCCGATACCATCGGTTCCAATTACGTTTGACGACCTGTAAAAAAACCTCAACTCAATTAGAAGTCGTTGGTTTTCCGTTCGGCGAATTCATCTGCAACAGAGTCGAGAAAGTTGCCCGTTTTCGTTACCGTGTCAGCGAAGGTTTTAAGGTTGATTTTGATGCCCAAAAGGCTGGATGGATTACCGGCTTTGTTGTCGGTCGGGTAACGACCTGCCATAGACAGGGGATCCAATTGCTCGAACTGCTTGAGAGTGTTCTCGACAGCATCCAAATCCGATTTCGGGTAATGGGGGAACCGTTTCTCAACCATGGGGCGACACTTGCCCCAGAGCGTCAACAGATGATGCTCCTTTTCCGTGAATTTAGCGGGTTCTCCATACAGTGCGTTCCCATCTTGAATGAGTGTCTTTAGGCGAAGCTCAAGATAATGGCGATACAGAAACACGATTGGAAAAACCATCAGGTTTGTCAAAATCGTCGGCTCAGCAATTCGCTCGACGAGAATTTCCGCGGCCATCCTGTAAGCTACAACGTATACCTCCCATTCCTTGCTCGGAAGCGTTTGTGCCAGAAAGTTCCCGCCGACCTGCGTAATTAGCGAGTCGCCCTTTTTCGGCCAAAGGGTGTCGACATTTGGATCGATTGTCTTCTTGGAGTCGCTCATAATGTTACCAATAGTCGCTCGTTACAGCCGCTATTTGTTCGCGGCTTTCGCGCTTGGTTTGAGCCGCGTGCAACGCACGATGATACGCCTCGATCATCCGCCTTTGCCTTCGCGACAGCTCCGCCAGTTTGAATCTGAATTTGAAATAATTTAACATATCCGATAGCTGCGAGAATAATTGGTTTCCATCGGCTGGCAAGTCCTGTCGTCCATCCCAAAATGATTTCAGGAAAACGGTTTCCTTCCGCCTTCATCCGATTTCGGCGCGACGAGCCGCCTTCGTCACTATTTGGCAACTTAATTTCCCGTCAATTCCTGCGGGCCTTTGCCGGCATAGTTTTTACGCTTTCACGGGGCGGCTCCGTCTGTTACAGGTTCGGTGTTCACGCGAACCGACCAAAAAATGAAACACCAGCGAAATGGCCGGCACAACCAGCCGACAAGCTTCAGGCCGTCACCCCGGCTCTGGCATCCCGACGTGCCGGGGCCGCTTTGGAACGGGACGCGGCGCGTGAACGCCCGGCAGATCGAGACTTATTGCCGTGTGGTCGCCCGCGAGTTCCGACCGCGCAAGATTATTCTCTTTGGTTCCTACGCCACCGGCTCGGCCACGCCGGACTCGGACGTTGACCTGGTCGTCTGCCTGCCCTTCCGCGGTTCCGCAACGGACAAGGTGGTGGAAATCCGCGGACGGGTTGAAGCCCCGTTTCCCATGGACCTGCTTGTCTGGCGGCCGGCTGAAGTGCGCAAGAAAGACGGTTTCACCCGCTTGATTCTGAGCAAAGGCAAGGTGATGTATGAAGCCAGCCACGCGTGATTGGATTCGTTGCGCCGAGGAGGACTTCGACGTGGCCGTCGCCTTGATGCGCCGCCGGACAAAGACTGCGGCCAACAGCATCGGTTTTCACTGCCAGCAATGCGTGGAGAAGTATCTCAAGGGAAGGCTGGAAGAGGCAGGTCTGAACGCGCCCAAGACCCATGATCTCGTGGCGTTGCTGCAATTGCTGCTGCCCGTCGAACCCCTGTGGTCCTCGTTTGCGCCAGCACTCCGCCGGTTGAACGATTATGCCGTGAAATTCCGTTATCCCGGCCACGTCATCTCGAGGACTGACGCCCGACAGGCGTTGATAGCTTGCCGGTCCATTCGCGCGGACGTCCGTTTGAGTCTCGGCTTGCCGCGCAAGTAACGGGGCGGCCTTCGGTTGAATTTACGATTTGTGATTTACGATTTACGAATCCTTCCACAATTCATATACGTCGCGTAAATCGTATATCGTAAATCGAAAATAATGCGCCGACTGGCGTCGGCGGCTACGGGGTTTTGAAACAGTTTCCTCATTGACTCAATTCCCCGTCAGTTCCTGCGGGCCTTTGCCGCCGTTGACCAAAAATAAAACGGCCATGCGCACGGCCAGGCCGTTGGTCACCTGCTCCAGAATCAACGAACGGGCGGAATCGGCAATTTCACTGTCAATTTCCACGCCGCGATTGATCGGCCCGGGGTGCATGATGAGCGCATCCGGCTTGGTTTTGGCCAGACGTGCCTTGTTGAGTCCGAAAAGCTGCGTGTATTCGTTGATGCTGGGGAACATCGTCTTGCGCTGGCGTTCGTGCTGGATGCGGAGCAGGTTGATGATGTCGGCGTCGCGAATGGCTTCGTCCATGTTGTGGGTCACGCGGCAACCCATTTGCTCGAACGTCCGGGGCACAAGCGTGGACGGCCCGCAAAGCGTGACGTGCGCGCCCAGCTTCGTCAGCGCCCAGATGTCCGAGCGCGCCACGCGGCTGTAAAGGATGTCGCCCAGAATCGTGACGTTCAATCCGGCAATTTTCCCCTTGCGCTCGCGAATGGTGAAGGCGTCGAGCAACGCCTGGGTGGGATGTTCGTGCGCCCCGTCACCGGCGTTGATGACGCTGGCATTGAGCACGCGCGCCAGAAAATGCGGCGCGCCCGACGCGCTGTGGCGCATGACGATGAAATCGGCGTTGAGTGCTTCGAGATTGCGCGCGGTGTCCTTGAGCGTCTCGCCTTTTTTCAGCGACGAGGCCTCGGCGGTAAAGTTGATGATGTCCGCCGACAACCGTTGCTCGGCCAG
>DLMG01000014.1:0-2670 GCA_002479245.1 Verrucomicrobia subdivision 3 bacterium UBA7542
GGCTGATTAAACTCCCCGTTGTTTCGGCGGCCAGATGATTTTGTGCAGTTGAACTTGAAACCGCACCGGCAGCGCGTCGGCGATGATTCTTTCCGCCAATTCGCGCCGCGAAACCGCCGTCTGGCCGGCGGGAACCTTTTTCAATGATTTATTTTGTTGCTCCGGCGCCAGCGGATGCACCCACGAAAAGAGCAGAGGGCATACCAGATTCAGCCGGTGTTCGGGGATTTGCCGCCTGGCCCACTCATAATCTTCAACCGTGCGAATGACGAATTTGATTTCATCGGTCGCTTTCAGGAGTTTGAGGTTGGCCCAGCGATTGCGTTCGGCCTCGCCACTGCCGGGACATTTCAAATCCATGATGCGCCGGACGCGCGGGTCAACCGGCGAGATGTCATGCGCACCGCTGGTTTCAAGCAACACGGTAAAACCGTCGTCACAAAGCAATTTCATCAGCGGCAGGGAATTTTTCTGGAGCAACGGTTCGCCGCCGGTAAGTTCAACCAAGGGCACGGAGTTGAGGGTTGAGCCGTCTCCGCTCCGCTTCGCCGCGCCAAGGGGTTGAGGGTTGAGGGGCGGGCGGAACGGCGCGGCCAGTTGCCGGACTTCCGTGCAAATTTCTTCGAGTGATTTTTTTTTGCCTTCGGTAAAGGCGTAGGCGGTGTCGCAATACGAGCAGCGCAAATCGCAGGCGGTGAGCCGGATAAAAACGCACGGCAGCCCGGCGAAGGTGCTTTCGCCTTGCAAGCTCAAGTAGATTTCGTTGACAACCAGCGTGTCGGACACGCTGGCAGTGTAGCGCTGCGGCGTTAAAAGGAAATGACTGTGATTTGCTTTGGCACGATTCGCGGCTATATTTTAGGAATCCGCAACCGCCTCAAACTTCAGATATGGGGTTGGAATTGGGCATAAAATTTGCGGTAAAAAATGAAAATCCCATGAAATTGCGCGGCGCACAATTTCTCCTAGCCTTCGTTTTCTTGGGGCCAATGGCCGCCCGCGCACAGAATCTCGACACCATCGGCGTTACGCTATTGTGGACTATAACGACCAATGTCAATGGGGCGGGCATACACGTGGCACAGCCGGAGGCAAACAACGGGCCAACGACGACCAACTGGCAGGTTAATTCCAGCTCGTTCGGGCAATTGACCAGCCTCTTCACCTATTATTCCAGCAACGGTTCGGCGACAACCTTTCCCAACTCCTTGGGGGCCGAGTCCGGTCATGCGGATGCGGTGGGGACAAATTTTTATGGCATTCCCAATGGCGTGGCCACGAACGTCGCGCTCGTGGACAATTACGAGGCAGGTTATTTTTACAACTCGTTGATCGCGGGGTCTGTCCCTCTCAACAACAATGATCCGGTGGTAAACCAGAGTTTTAACTTTGTCGTAACCGGCGTCAGCCAGCAACAGATCATTGATTCGACCTACGACAATTACACCGAGCGATACAATACATTGTTTGTTTCCGGCGTGGGCAATGGCGGGTCGGTGAACGCGCCGGCGACCTGTTATAACGGGATTGGCGTGGCGGTTGACAATGGCAGTTCAAGCACCGGGCCGACACTTGACAACGGTCGCGCCAAACCGGACATCACGGCGCCGGGTTATCCCGCCGGGCTCACGAGTTTTTCCACGCCTTATGTTTCCGGCGCAGCGGCAGTGCTCATGCAGGCCGGCGCGCGCGGCGATGGCGGCAATGGCACGAATGCCGCCGCGGACATCCGCACGGTGAAGGCACTGCTGCTGAATGGTGCCGTCAAACCCGCCGATTGGACCAACAACGCCCCTTCGCCCTTGGACACGCGCTACGGCGCGGGCGTGTTGAACGTTTTCAATTCCTACGAGCAACTCGCCGGGGGCAGGCATGGTTATATTGTTTCCACCAGCGTTTCCACCGGCGGGGCACATCCCCCCACTGGCGCCAGTGGCATGGTCAGCACCTTAAGCGGCTGGGATTTCAACACCAACACCAGCAGTTCCACGTCCGACGGGGTGAACCATTATTATTTCAACGTCACCAACGGCGTCAGCGAAGCCATGTTCACGGCGACAGCAACGCTCGTTTGGAACCGTCAACGAAATAAGTCGGGCATCAACAACCTCAACCTGTTTTTATACAACGCCGCCAACAGCAATCTCGTGGCGGTCAGCACCAGCGCCGTGGACAACGTGGAGCACATCTTTGTGCCGAATCTCGCGCAGGGGCGGTACGATTTGCAGGTTTGGAAAGCCGGCGGGAGTTTTGTCAGCAGCAGCGAAACCTACGCGCTCGCATTTGAATTTTTCTCCCTGCCGCTGGGTATTGTCCGGTCCGGCACAAACGTCGTCCTTCAATGGCCACTTTATCCTGCCGGCTTCGTTCTGGAATCGGCCGCGAATCTCAATCCGCCAGCCTCGTGGAACACAAACGGTCCGGCTTCCGTCGTGACCAACAATCAAAACTCCGTGGTGATGGGCATAACGAACACCAGTCTGTTTTTCCGGTTGTGGCGGCCATGACGATTTCAGGCGCTCAGGCAAAGTGTCCGAGCGCGAAATGTTTCCCGATGCGATAACTCCGCGTGATGGCTGCGGTCACGTGGCGTTTGCCGATTTCAACCGCGCGCGGCAAATCATGGTTCGACGCCAGCGCCGCCACGATGGCCGCCGAATAAGTGCAGCC
>DLMG01000014.1:2802-4374 GCA_002479245.1 Verrucomicrobia subdivision 3 bacterium UBA7542
TCCGTCCGGCCGTCAAAAAAAATATCCACCGCCTCGCGCATCCCGCGCAAATGGCCGCCTTTGACCAGCGCAGCGCAGCCGAACCGCGCGTGGATTTCCCGCGCCGCCACGCGCATGTTTTCAACGGACGCAATTTTGCAACCGGTCAAAATCCCGGTTTCGTCGAGGTTGGGGGTGACCAGCATTGCGAGCGGCAGCAATTGTTCCCGTAAAATTTTAATCGCCGCCGGTTTCAGCAATGGCGCGCCGCTGGTTGAAATCATGACCGGATCGACCACGAGCGGCGGGCACTTTTGCTTTTTGAAAAAATCGACAAGGGCACGAATGATTTCCGCTGAAAACAACATGCCGGTTTTCACCGCCGCCGGCTGTAATTCCTCGAACACGGCTTTCATTTGCTGCCGCACAATTTCAGGCGAACACGGTTCGACGGCGAGAACACGCCGGGGATTTTGCGCGGTGAGGCAGGTGATGACACTCGCGCCGTGAACGCCAAGCGCGGCGAAGGTTTTCAAATCGGCCTGAATGCCGGCGCCGCCGCCGCTGTCGGAGCCGGCAATGGTAAGCGCCACCGGCCATTTCACGATCCGTGACATGAGTTTGAACTTACCGGCATTCGCACAAAACGGCACGGAAAAAGACCGGCCGGCGGGGACTTGGGTTGCCCGGACCGTCTCAAGCGTGGCGTTTGTCCGACGCAGTAATCCGGAGAAGCAAGTCGTTTAGTTCATTCATGCGCGGTGGCTTGCCGATTACGGCGTCCACTTCTGAAGCCGTTTCCCCCTCTTCCTTCATTATCGTGCCCCAGCCGGTCATCATGATGACGGGTGTGTTGGGGGACTCCGCTTTGATGGTTCGGGCCACTTCGTAGCCATTAACATCCGGCATGCCCCAATCGGTGATGACGACTTCGTAGGGTTGGTTTTTCAGCATGGCTGTGCGGAACAATTCCATTCCGTGCTCCCCGCCGGAGGCAACCATCACCCGATGATTGAAGTGAGTGAGACAATCGTCCAGAAGTTGCCGGACCTGCGCGTCGTCATCAATACAGAGGATGTGAAGGGAGCGCTTCGGTTTGACTTGTGGCGAGGTGCCCCGCACGGTTTGCGGGGGGTTTTCCTGAACGGGGAAAATAAGCCGGACACAGGTGCCGCGGCCGGGAGCGCTGTCAATCTCAATAATGCCGTCGTGGCGTTGGATCATTCCATAGACCATCGCCAGACCGAGTCCGGTGCCGCCGCGCTGGGCCTTGGTGGAAAAGAATGGTTCCAGACAATGTTGCCGTGTTTTCTCATCCATGCCGATGCCGTTGTCCTTCACTTCGACCTGAAGCTGCCGCTCGGAGGCCCCACTCACTTCCGAAACGGGACCATGGAGGGAACGAGTGACAAAGGTGATGGTGCCGCCTTGCGGCATGGCGTCCACCGCATTGAAGACCAGGTTGATCAACGCTTCCCGGAGTTCACCGGCATCGCTGTGCAGCAAGAATGGCTCCGGTTCCAGTTCACATTGGACGTTAATGGAGACCCCTTGGCGTTGCGAAAGGTCACGCCAACGAGGGCGGGTGAGTTC
>DLMG01000014.1:4513-5191 GCA_002479245.1 Verrucomicrobia subdivision 3 bacterium UBA7542
GTCAGAGCGGCGGCGATAGAACTCCCGCATGCGGGCGACGATTTGAGCTATGTCCCCGCCCGCCTGGTTGATGGTTTGCAGGTAATGTTTTGAGACCTCCGGCAAATCCGGCAGCGTACTTAGCAGCAGTTCCGAATAGGCGACAATGGGAGACAGCGCGTTGTTGACATCGTGTGCAACACCGCTGGCCATTTGTCCCAAGGCACGGAGGCGCTCCTGCTGCACCACCACATGCTGGGTCCGGCGCAACTCTTCATAAGCTCTCTGAAGTCCCTCGGTGACGCGCACTTGATCATAAAGGCTGCGGCATTGTTCCTCGGTGGAGAGAACTTTGACCTGCAAGGCTTCCTTCTCCGAGCGAACCGTCGCGATTTCGGCAATCGTCCGCTCATTTTTGTACCGGACCTCCTCCAGGACGAGCACAATCATGCTGACGGCGATGAAAAGCTGCAGCACGGCAGACAAAAAGAAGCCAGCACTGTAAAGGTGTTCGTCCTGCCGGGACAGTGGATAGCTGGCGAGGTAAACGCCCCACAGCAGGAAACCCAGCGACAACATGCCCGCCCCCACAAACGGCATCTTCTTTCGCAGCCGGAAGAAACAAACCCCGGCAAACACGCTGCCCAGGCCGAGCAGCATAAATACCGGCACTTGCATTTCCAGCATTCTTACTTTGGG
>DLMG01000390.1:0-12579 GCA_002479245.1 Verrucomicrobia subdivision 3 bacterium UBA7542
CCGCCCACGACGTCGCTAATATCCCACGCGCGCGGGTCGCCTTCGCCGTAGGTCGGGTAGGCCAGCACAATGGAGTGCCCCGTGCCGTCGGCGGCAACCGGCCAGGGGTAAGTATCGGTGTAGGGCACCGTCAGCAATACGTTGCTTTGTTCATCCAGCAGTTGGAGGGTCTCGGAATGCTTGAGACTGCCGGTGTACGGCCCAAAGACATTGGTGGTGAGACCATAAACATTGGCGATGCCTTGCGGTGAAGCGGCCAGGACAAAAAAGGCGCCGCCGGGGATCAGAGTGTTGGTGGGGAAGGTATAATTCATGTCCGCACAGGTCACTTGATAGCTGCTGATGTCCTGGAAAAAGGGATTGGAATTGTAGAGTTCCAGGAACTCCACGTTGTTGCCGTCGGTGCGCGGCGCGGGCTTCCACATGATTTCGGAAAAGACAATCCCAGTCATGCGGCTGGAAGGTCCCAGCGGTTCGTGGGGATTGACGAGCGTGGCCACCATCGCATTGGCGGGCGTGGTTTCATAATCCAGAAATTGCGCCGTGGTTGGTTGACTGGTGTTATGACTGGCGACGGCCAGGCCGAGGTAAATCTGGGCGGGCATCGCAATCGTCACGGCGCCCAATTGCGTCCAGTTGGTCCCGTCGTAACTGCCGAAGCCGGTGAACACGTTGCCGACGCGATTGAGCCGCAGCCAGGTATTGGGATAGTTGACCGGAAAACTTCCCGAGGTGACGGCCAGACCGTTGGTGGCCGCGCGATCGGCAAAGAAATCACCGTTCATGCCCGGCGTGGCCAGGGCGGCGGCGAACGGGCTGCCCGCATCCAGGCTGGCGCGGGCCATCAAGCCGGCCTGCGCCCAAAGGTCGGACAAACCCAACCCGGCCAGACAGACCGTGACGTCAAAATTGCCGGTTTGGAGTTGATATTCAAAGTTGAATTGATCGCTGGTGCCGCCAATGTAATTGCCGGCACTGCTAACGTTCACCCCGTTGGACGTGTAGGTGGCGGTGGAAGCAATAGCCGGACTGCCGATGTCCAGCGGCGCAAAAGGTGAGGCCGTGAAACTGACCAGAGTGTTGGTGGCGATGAAATTCGGCGTGCTGGCCAGGTCGCAGATATTATTGATGACAATGGTATAATTGCTCCCATAGACCAGCGGCGCGGTCGTGAGCGTCACCGTGAAATTATTCGTGGCCAGCGCCGCGCCGGTAATGGCCAGGCCGTTCGTGAAGGCATAATTGGCAATGTTGGTGGCGGTCGTGACGGCGACCGGTTTTGAGAAAACGATCTCGACGTTGGCCGGTCCGACGTTAAAGACTCCGGTCACGGTCGGCGCCACGGTGTCGCGCAGCACGATGAGGGTGATGGGGGCGCTGGTGATCGAACCCGTGCTGTTGGTGATGACACAGGTGTATGTCTGGCCGTTGTTGAGCGCCAGACTGGCATTGGCGACTGTGTACACGGGCAGGGTGGCACCGGGCAGCTTGACTCCGGTACTGTACCATTGGTAAGTCACGGGCGCCTGGTTTGTGACCAGCACCGAAAAAACCGCATTGAGATTCTCGACGACCGTCGTGTTGCTGGATTGGGTAAAAATGCCCGGAGTTGTGTTCACGCCGTTGCATGGGATGAGGAGCGTGCCAGCCGCGCTGACCGCGGCCATCGGCTGCTCAAAAGTGGAATTGGGCAATTGCCAGCGCACGGAGAGGTTTTCGCCGCCATTGCCTTGCTGCATCCGCGCTTCCAGATAATAACGGCAGCCGCCTTGCAGATAGATGGGTGCCGATTGCTGGTTGGGGAACTCGGTCCAATCCTCCGATGCCGTGTAAGATGTTTGGGACGCAATCGGCGACATGCCGGCGGAGCTCTCGTTGGTGCTCAGGTAAAGCAGGGAAGTGTCATCGCTGGCGATCCAGAACGTGTAGAGGCCGTTGGTCGGCGGCACGACAAAAGTCCGCAGACGCTGGCCGAAGTAATTCATGGCCACGTTAATCTCGGTTTCAAAATTGGCAAAGATATGCGTGTAGGACGCGGCGGGATTGTTGGGCCAATTGGAGTTATAGGTGGTGTTCGTGAGCGCCGTCAGAGTGTTGCCGACGCTGGAGTTGAGGTTGGTCCAAAGCTCCCGATAGATTCCGAAGGTGGCCAAGCTCAGGCCGACGTTGGTAAAAGTGGAGGTGTTCAGCGCGGCGTTGTTGTGGGCCGACACGGCCAACCCGGCCAGGGCGGAACCGGCCATTTCGATGGTGGCGGCGCTTCCGACTTGTGCCCAATTGGTCCCATCGAAACTGTAATAGCCGCTGAACTGGTCGCTCGATCGAACTAGTTTGACCCATACAGGCGTGGCAACCCCGGCGACCTGCGTGCTGGAGGACGCGGCGCCCGCCGTGCTGCGAAATTGAAAATTGACACCCTCGGTCGCGGTGGCGGTCATAAATGCATTAACCGCCCCGGCGGTGGTGTCGTTACGGAACATCACGCCCGCTTTGGACCAGCCGGAGCTTGGATCGGTGTTCTGCACGCTGGTGACCTGCGCAATGATTGCGCCGTCGCAATTGAAACTTTGGCTGGCGAAGTTGCATTGGTCGCCTGTTCCCCAGATGTCCGCGCCGCCACCGGAGACGGTCCAAGCGCCATTGTTATCAGACGCAGAACCGGCGTCCGCAGGCGTCCCGATATCCGTGTCGCTCCAACCCGGCGGCAGACCGGCTCTGGCGGGCGGCAGACCGGCGAGAAAGAACATCAAGGCCAGCAGCACAGGAGCGCTTGGGCGCAGGCCAGCCATCCGCCAAGCTCGACCGTATTCTGGAACGTGCGCGGGAAAATGCGGTGGAGTGTCGAAAGTTTTCATGGTAAACACTAATAAATAAGCGTTGTTGGGATGTTTTTCAAATTTAAATCAGGAAAATCGGGGAGGCAATGGGCAGTTGGACACTGTATCTGGGGCGCGGCTTGTCCCAAGCCGCAGCACCGGCAAATGCAGGAATACCTTGAAAAGTTTTTATGAACCGGTCTTCGCGAATGGAACTGCTGCGAGTTGGGACAACTCGCGCTCCGATGGTCGGGCAGATACAGTGTTCCTTTGCGCCCAACGGAAAAGGGAGCCATTCGACCTTCCACCATGGCGGCAGCCGTTGCTGGCTGCCGTATCGCCCGGACTCCTGCCTGCCGGCAGGCAG
Organism: Verrucomicrobia subdivision 3 bacterium UBA7542; assembly: GCA_002479245.1. GTDB lineage: Bacteria > Verrucomicrobiota > Verrucomicrobiia > Limisphaerales > UBA11358 > UBA11358. Next base: position 3,184 of record DLMG01000390.1, read on the forward strand.
GTCCAGCCGGGTGGTCTGAGGTGGAAGCGAGGTCATAACGTGGATTCGGCTTTGTGGCCCGGGCGGCAGGGATGCCGCCGGGTACGGCAGGCAAGGATGCCGCTACCGATCGGTGGCGGCGCCGGGTTGCAGCCGGAAAATTGATTCATGCGCCATCATGGATATTCGTAGAGCCGGAAAAACTTCGCGCTGGCCGGCGGGCCGGTCTGGCCGTTGTCAATGAAGGTATAGACGCCGTTGGTCAGCGTGAGAACCGGACTGGGAATAACGGACCAATTGCTGAACGGCAGCGAGACATTGGTCGTCCATTGAATCCCATACTGGTAATTCGTCGGCGCGCTCCACCGGAGCACCAGGTCATTGGTCCCGCCCACGCTGGTGACGGTGACGCTGGAAATGGACAGCGTTTGCGGTATCGGCGTCATAAACGGCCAGGCGATAAGCCGGTAAAATTTCACGGGGCCGAACCCGCCCGTCAATGAGCCGTCATCAAAGAAGGTGAAGATTCCGGTGGTGGAGGTCAGGACGATGTTGGAAATCGTATTCCACGCCGCCGGTGGCGCGAGATTGGTCGTCCACTGCACCTGGTACTGATAATTCGTCAGGCCGTTCCATTGGAGCCAGACGCCGCCGTTGGTCGCGGTGATGCTGAAATTGGAAACCGCATTGGTCGGGGCGTAACCGAACGCCACCTGAAAGATAAACAGGACGTTGTTGGCGCCCGGGTTTTGGAAGCCGAGGTAATAATTCGTACCCGGCACGAGCGGCGGCACGGAATTGCTCGTGAGCACAAAGACGCCGGAATTGGTGGCGGACAGCATCAGGAAGTCGCCCGCGTTGGTGTCGCCGGTGGGCGGATTGGTCTGGTTGAACCACACGTTCAACGGCCCGCTGGCGGCCATCAGGAAATTGCTCGCCGCGATGGCGTTGGCCGGCACGGCCACCACCACCTGCGACATGCCCCCGGCCAGGACGGTGTTGGTGGCGGGACCCGGGTTGGTGATCAGCCCCAGATTCGGGTAGGCGAGGATCCGGTAAAACTTCATGAGGGCCGGCCCGCCGGTCAGCGAACCGTCGTCAAAGAAACTGTAATGTCCGTTGGTCGCCGTCACGGAGACATTGATGGTCGGGTTCAAAACCGTGTTCCAGGCAATCAGCGGCAGCAGATTGGTCGTCCACTGGATCTGATATTGGTAATTCGTCGGGCCCTGCCATTGGAGCAGGAAGCCGTTGGTCCCGTTGATATTGGTGTAAGTAATGGAGGTGATGGTGATGACCACCGGTACGGGCGTCGGCGGCGGCAAGGGCGCCGGCGGATAAAAATCAACTTCCAGCCCGAAATTCACCGGGAAGCCGTTCAGGTTTTGCACGCCCAGATAATACGTTCCGCCCGGAATGATATTGGTCGGCATGAAGTTTGTGGTTATGCCCAGGAGGGAACTGCCGCCCAGCGAATTGGTCAGCAAAATATAGTCGCCCGTGTTGGTTCCAGTCGGGAAGCCCGCCCGGCTGAACCACAGATTCAGCGGCGCGCTGGGTGAAATCAGGATGTTCGTGGCCAATTGCGCGTAATACGGCACCGTGACCAGGTAATAGGTGAAGCTGCCGGCCGGAAGCGTGTTCGTCTGCGGCACGGCGTTGGTGAGCGGCAGCGAGCTGGTGATGATGTTGGTAATGCTGACCATGACGCTGACCGTCACGTCAAAACCGTTGGTGGTGGCCAGGTTCGTGACGCTGAAGCCGAACGAGGCGAAGCCGAAATAATCATTCGTGGGCATGAACGTGGCCGTGTAGCCGTTCGTTCCCAGGGTCACGGTGCCGTTGGTGCCATTGGTCACGCCAAAGCTCAGGTTGCCCGTCCGGCCCACCACCGCATAAAGGTTCACGTCCACCGGCGTGTTCGAAACGGTCAAGGCATGCGGCGCGGCCAGCCAGTTGATATAGTGCTCCAGGTCCGTGTAACCGTCCGGGTTGCTGTGATTATTGTTCGGCACGGCCGGATTCATGCTGTTCGTGCCGAGTGCGGCCAGGGTGATTTCCCAGTAATCGGGGATGCCGTCCCCGTCGCTGTCCAGCGGCTGCGGGGCGGAATCGAGCACCGGCCAGGGATTGACGCCGACGAAGTTGGTAAGTCCCTGGGCAACCCAATACACGGCCGCGTTCGAGTAACCGGAGTAGGTCGCTCCGAAGTTGGTGCCAAGGTAAACGCCCGGGAAACTGTTCGAGCTGATGAAGTCAATGATCTGGCCGCTCTTGTTGCGGACGTTGGCGACGATGTTGGTGTCCACCGGGTCGCGCAGGAGGGACGTGCCGGCCGCCGGACTGCCCGCCGCCGTGGCGCCCGCCACCGAGGCGCCGGCAAAGGCCAGCACCTGCTCGTAGGCGAACGCGGGATCATTCGTGGCGGCCGGGATTCCGTTGGTGATCAGGGTTGGGCTGGCGAGTTGAGTCAGCAGTCCGCTGAACATGTTCCAATCGGTGTTGGTGCCCTCGAGCACGATGTTGAAGGCATTGGTGTCAATCAAGTTGGTGGCCTCGTAAATCTGCGTGAACGTGGCGTTGGTCACGCCGGAGGCAAAGGCGATGTTGGGATTAACGCTGTTGCTGCCGGCGATGAAATAATTGCCGCGGTAGTTGAGATAATTGGTGTAGCCGCCCGGATTGTCCGCCGTGTCGTCCTCGTTGAGACCGGCCGCTGCGCCCCAGTTGCACACCACGTTGTTGATGAAATCCAACTGGATATCATCGCCCACCCGCGGATTGTAGCTGTAGTTGTCCGCGTAAAGGTTGTGCAGATAGCTGATGGCGCCGGAGCCGTAACGGATGAGCGAACCGTAGCCGTGCTCCTGGTAGCCGGCGTTGCCGTTGCCGATCAAATAGGCGGAATGGTCGAGCGGCTGGGCGATCATGGACCACTGCACCGTGACGTTCGTCGAATAGGTGGTGGACAGGACGGTGTCAAGGCTCCACGACGCGGAAATATGGTCGGCAATCGAATTCGTGACCCCGATGAAATGGAACGAATCGCCCTGGAAGTACTGGGCATAGATATCGCCCGGGCGGCAGCGGACGAAGCGCACCACCTCGTCGTGGGCGCTATCCAACCCGGGGACGCTCTCCGCCGAGAACGTCAACCCCTGGATGGTGATGCCGGCGCCCGGTGCCGTCTGGCCGGCGATGGTGAAATACGGATTATTGATCTGGAGCGGCGAATACAAATTGATGGCGCCGGAAACGTCGAAGACGATGGTGCGGCTGCCAAAGGTGGATTGGATGCCGTTGCGCAGGCTGCCCGGCCCGGAATCATTCAGGTTGACGACGTGATAAACATCGCCGCCGCGACCGCCGATGGCAAAGCCACCCGCGCCTTCCGCGCCGGGGAACGCCGGCTGGCCGTTCGTGAGGACCACCAGGACATGGAAAATGTCAGTCGCCGTCAGCAAGGTTGTGGTGTCCGTCACGATGTTGGTGAGGGTATAGACGGCAGGCGCCTGGCTGGTCGCTGGCGTCCAGGTGATGACGCCGTTGGTATCAATGACCGGAGCCGGACCACTATACACGGAGCTGGTGAGCACGTAGGTCAACGGCGGCACTCCGCCCGTGGCGCTGTTGGTCACGGTAAACAACTGGTTCGCAATGGCGAGCAGTTCGGGTAATTGCGGCAGGCTCAGGGGCGGCGGCACCAGATGGAAGAACACCTGAATGTCGTAATTGACGGAGTAGCTGTTCAGGTTTTGCACGCCCAGATAATAAATTCCGCCCGCAGCAAAATTAGTCGGTATGCTGGTGGTGTTCAAAATGGCCAAGCCGCCGCCTGTGGGTGCGCTAAGGATCAGATAATCCTGCGGCAGAATACCGGTGGGCGGGTTGAACGCGTCGAACAGCAGGTTCAGCGGACCGGTGGTGTTCAACAGGATGTTCGTGGAGATGTCCGCATTGGTCGGCACCTGGACCAGGTAATACGCGATGCCACCCGGCGGAACGGTATTGCTGGTTATCGTCTGCCCGTTGGTGAGCGTGGTGATAGTGGGCGGCGTGTAGGGGAAATTGAACCGCAACTGCCAGCTCACCAGCGAAGGCGCGGGATTGGTGGCGCCCACGCGGTCGTCCTGGATTTCGAGCTGCCACTGGCCCTCCGCGTTCTCGCCGTCCAGGAGGTCGAGGGATTCTTCGGGCTGGTAATACAGGTCGTAATTGTTCGTCGGGATCGTGGTCATGACGAAACTGTCCAGCAACATGCCCGGCTCAAGCCCGGTGATTTGCAGCGGCGTGTTGGTCGTGGTGGCGGTGAAACTGTAGGTGGCGGTCTGCCAGTTGGTGTCGTTGCCGAAGAAGATGGGTTGAGGAGCGCCGTTCAACGTCAACTGCGCCTCCGCCAGCCCTTGGGCGATGCCGGCCGGCGCGTTGGTGTTGTACTTCGCCATGCCATTGGTGCCCTGATTGTAAATGGCTATGATTTCCGAGGCCGAGAGCGGGCGATTGTAAATGGTCGGCTCGTCCAGATATCCTTGTAAAGCATTGAAATCAGGGCTGGCAAAGTTGCCGGCAGCCCGCCAACCCAGGTATAAAGGAAAGCTGGTCTGTGGCGTAAAGGCGGTACCCAGATTCGTGTTTGCGACCACCACACCATTTCGATAAATCACCGCATTCCCGCTCATTCTGTCGTAGGTCAACGCCACATGTTGGAAACTGCCAACGGCTACCACGTTAACAAGTGAAGAAATCGGATGGAAGGCGCTGGTCGTGTCCTCAAGATTGGCGGTAAGGTCGCCCTCCCCGCTAGCGGGCCCACCGGTACCATTATAGGGTGCGATTGCGAACTGGACACCGACGGAAGCGTCGCCGCTGCCGGAACCCGTGTTCCATTCAAACAAAGTCGCGAGATATTCCTGGGCCCCCCAGTAAACCCAGGTGTCCAGGGTGAAACCGCTGCTGCTGGTCCCTACATCAAGACTGCTACTGGCGGGATATTGAATATAGGAACTGGTTCCATTAAAGACCATCGCCTGTCCGACCACGCCATTGGTGTAGGTGATATCCTGTACCGTGGCCGGGTTATTGGCACTGATGCTGTCGTTCGCATTACTTTCGCCGCGCCACAAAGCCACGGCGCCCGGGCCGCGATACGCAAACGACAGGGTGTAAGTGGTGCCGGGAATCGTGGGCAGGATCCGGGAAATCTGGCCGTCGGCCAGCGCCAGCAGGTTGGTGCCGGAATAGGCCAGCGCCGCATTGCTGATCACCGTGACCTGATTGGCGGATACGAACCAGCCGTCAAAGTAATGGCTCTGGGCGTAATCCCCGGCCGCTGCGCCTTCAAAGCCATTGTTCCCGGTCAAGGGCGCCAGGCCAATCGCGTCCAGCAGCACCCCGGACACCCCCGGCGTTTGCGAGACAAACGCGAACAGCGTGGACGGAGAAGTCGCGGTAAAGAGGAGTGACGTCGTCGCCCATCCCAGGTTGGCCCACGTGTTGGTGAATTTGGTTATTGAGAGCGTCAGCAACGGGTTGCTGTTTGTCTGGAGTTGCACCGTAACCGTGGGAGTGCCATGAGTACGGGCATCAGGATTCGGGGCGTAGGCAAAGCTCAGTTGGTAGGTTTGCCCTGCCACGGTGGTGACGTTCGTTGAAATCGTTCCCTGGCCATTGCCATTGATATCCAAATAATTCGTTCCTTCGAATGCCGTGGAGCCAAAAACTCCGGTGGGAAGGACGTCCACACTTCCTGAATTGACATACCATCCTCCAGCAAAATAACTTCCTGCCAATGGAGTGCCGCCAATAGCTCCTTCAAAACCACTGTACCATCCGGGGACAACCACATTGGTCGTCACTGGTATCGCCGACACGAACGGCGTGGGGGCGAACTTGATGGGCGTCGTGGTCAGGTTCGTGTTCTCCGTCAACACCAGATAGGTTTGCCGGGCCTGCAAGGCACTTACCGTGTAATCCCACAGGTCGCCCGGGCCTTCATTGTTGTTGGCGGACGGAGGATTCATCACGATGGTCAGAAAGCTGGAATTGGCGTAGGCGACATTGAACTCACCGCTGCCGCTGATCATGCCGGAATCAAAAATCTGGGCTCCGCTCTGGTCATCAATGACCATCTCATCCGGCAGGGTGTAGAAATTGTAGAAAATCGACAGCGTCCCAGTGTCCATGGCCACATTGATGACGTTGATGGTCGTGCCCGCGCCGCCGGAAGACGAGACCGGGACGATGTTGGTGACGGCGATGGTCCCGCCCATGCCGCTGGTGGTGGTGCCGCCGCGGTTCTCCACCAGCAACACCCGCGTGCCGCTCGGACTGATCAAATGGAACACCAAATCCGACACGCGCGGATGGTTCACCCGCAGACCCACATCCACCGACGAGATGTTCTGGTCCGCCGTCACGTATATGTAATCGCTCGTCACGGCGTCGTCGAGCAACGGCACCGGGCCGGCGGAAGTGTAAATCACCTGGGCGGGCGGCGTGACCGTGCCGAGATTGGCGATGAGATAAAAATTCTGCGCCAGCACACTGCCATTGTACAACCCGACCCAGTAACGGCCTGGCGCCGGCGAGCCAATGTAAATCGAGTTGCCCGGCGCTGGCGGTGGAGTTGGCGGGTTGGTCAACCCTGCCGGCCCGAATTCATTGGTGTCCGTCAGCGTCGGGATGGAGCCGACATTGACATAAAGATCCAACGGGGGGGTCATGGATGGGGGCTGGGTAAGGTTCGTGGCCGATATCGTCAGGCTGGCCGTTCCGGAGGGCACGTCAATGTAACCATACCACCAACTCATCGGTCCGGCCGTGCCGTAAACCCCCTTGCCCAAATCCTGGTGCGGCTCGATCAACAGGTTGAAGCCAGTCACGGCGCCGGTCTGCGTCAGCGAATCGTCCACTTCGGTCAAAATCCACGGGCCAATGCCCTGTTGACCGACGGAATTGTTCAAACTGCCCGGCCCGTCCGAAGTTTGCGAGCCGAAGATGTTGTTTTGGCCGCTGTCGTCATAAATAAACGTGCGTGTTGGCGGCCCGTAGGTATTACCCAGTGAATCGTGATTGTTCAACACCACGGTCTGCGATAACCCGTTCATCTGACCGTGCGCAAGCCCGCCGATGAGATCGCCAAAATTCTGGTGTGCGATGGAGGTCGTTACCACCACCCGCTGTATTTCCATGGGATATATGGCGAGGGCGAAAATAATTCCCGGATGCACCGTGTTGTCGTCGGGAATGTTCGCCGGCAGCACCAGACCATTGACGACCTGGTCGCCGTTCGAATTCATCTGGCTGAACGGGATGTCGGTAAAGATGGGCATAAATCCGAATTCCGCCGCCTGCTGGTCCTCCGAATACACACCCACGTAATAAACCTTCCCCTGCGCTGAATTGGTGTAATAGACAAATTCCGTGCCGCCGCGGCCAACCGATTTGTCCGCGTTGGAAATGGCGACGGGATTAAGATTCATCAACGTCGGGTCACTGCTGACGTAAAGGTCAATGTCCGCCTCCGGCCGCGTGGCATCCTCTGAATCCGAAAACACCCCCATGCGCGGAATCGAGAGCGTGTAAGGATCGAAAGTGATGAACGCGGCGTTGGTGAAGTCCGCCGGGCCGGGGTTGGTCATCACGTAGAAATGCCACTGGTTCGTCATGCCCAGCGTGATGAGGTTCGTCCCGCCCAGTTGAATGCCATTCAGTTCCGTTCCATTGGTCGTCAGGAGGATGGTGTTGGTGCCGAGCAGCGGCGTGCTCGCGCCGGCCAATTGATCCAACAACGGCGCGTTGGGGTTGACCACATAAGTGATTTGCTGGTCGGTTGTGGGATTGGAGATGATCCCGAGCCCGGGCCCGACGTCCGTCACTGTTAACGCGTTGGTCACCTCGCCTTCGCCGTAGGAAAGCACCAGCGCATAATCTTGCACTACGTTGTTGGTCTGCGCGGTGACGGCGTTGACGTTGACCAGGTAACCCTGGACGGTCACGGAAAAATTAGTACCCGCGCCCGCCGGCAGATAAACGTTTTCCACGTTGTTGATGGAATCGTAATTTGGCGTGTTCGTGGTTTCCGGCGTGTTGTAGATGTTGTCTCCCGCGATGTCGTTGCCGTAATAGATGACCGGGTTTGCCGGGTCATCGAGATTTGTCACCACGAGCACGAGGTTGTTGACCAGTTTGATGGCGGCGTTGGGGTCGCCCGGCGGGTCCGTCCACGCCAGCGTGAAACGCAGGGGAAGGGTTTGCGCGTTGGTATTCGCGATGGTCACCTGATACTGGTGGCTGTCGCCGGTGGCCAGCGCGTTGGCCGGGCTTTGGTCAATCATCAGCATGGATTCACCGGCGCTGTTGTTCACGTTCGTCGTGATTCCCGGTGGCAGCGAATCCGGCAGGTTGATCAAGCCCCAGCCCTCGTTGTTGATCCCATTTTGAACCTGAAGGTTGTAAGCAGTACTCGTCACCCGCGCACCGTTAATGAGCATGGCCTTGAGCAACGCCGGGCTGGGCGTGGCGTGCAGCGTGTTGGTGAAATAATCCTGCATCAACGCCAGCACGCCCGACGCGTCCGCCGCCGCCATGCTCGTTCCGCTTTCATAACGGTACCAGCCACCCAGACTGTCGTTCATGCCCTCCAATACTTGATAATAATTTCCGAGGTCGTTTGTCGTCTGCACATCAACGATAAATTCGTAAATGACCGCGGTTGAAGTCGTGTTGCTGACGGCACATTGCCAGTACGCATTGCTTGGAACCGGAGGCAGGGAAACAAAACTTGTTCCTTCCAAAACCGGCGGAACGGTGTTCGGGTCTGTCCCCGGCCAGACATAAATCGGCAACGGGACATTGGTGCTGGTCCCGATTGAGTATGCTTCAATCATCACCTGCACTGCGTTTTTATAGACGTAAAACTCCAACGGTGGATCGGTAAACGAACCAGGTTCCAAGATGTCATCGTATGCCGTGACGTGGTCATTGGTCGGGTTGTAATAGGCGTTTGTGTTCCATTGTTCCGATCGGGTGGAAATGACGAACGATCCGGGGGCGACGACGTCCGGTTTGAAACGCCCGTAAGTGCCTTCGGTGCCCACGCCCACATTGCCCCGGCTGGAATATGCAGCCACTTCATAACTCGTGTCCGTCTCCGGGTACCAGTACTCACTTTGGTTGCTGTTAAGATCGGTGACAATGTTGGTAATGTTACGCAACTGCTCCAGCGCCCCCACGGTAATCACGTTCTTGGCCGTGGCCGGGGACAAAATTGTGTCCGGATTACCGCTGCCGCCTGAATCGTCACCGTTGCCGTCATTGCCCGCCGAAAACACGAACAGCACCGGCTGCGAACCCGTCACCCCCGGCAGCGCGTCGCGCACCGCCGCGTCGTAACTCGCCGCCGCCAGGTCGTAGGCG
>DLMG01000390.1:12628-14232 GCA_002479245.1 Verrucomicrobia subdivision 3 bacterium UBA7542
TCGCCGCCGCCAGGTCGTAGGCGTTGTCACCATAGTTCCAACTGTTGTTGGAAATCAGCGCGTTTGTTTGTGCCGCCGCTTCTTGCAGTTCCTGGTCCGAATCATTCCAATCCATGGCCAACAAGGTTGCCAGCGGTGCCATACCCCGGAACTGCCAATTCGTGCCGGGCATGATCGAGCCTTCCGCGTTGGTCACGACGGTCGTTGATTCATAACCACTGCCCGCAATGGTGCCCGCCACGTGCGTCCCGTGACCGTTAGTGTCAACCAAGGTGTTAACCAGCAGGTTTACCGAATCGCCGAACACACGGACCAGGGAGGTATTGGCACCCGTTCCAAAATCCGGATGTGTCGCGTCAATGCCCGAGTCGTTCACTTCCACCAGCACGTTCGAGCCGCTCAAGCCGAGATAATTCGTCGCCACTTGCGTGTCCGCCGCCACACCCACGGTCGCGCGGCTCAGGTCATTGGCGTGAACGCGCTTGTGATACGGCTCGACAATTTGAACGCCGGGCAGCGCGGCCAGTGCAACCCAATCCGCCGGCGGCTGCACGCGCACCACCGGCCCGAACGGCGAATTGTCCCGTGCGACAATCTGGCCGCCGAGCTTTTCAATCTGCGCGACCGTCGCCGCCGCGCCGTTCTTGAACAAACCGAGCGTCAAACAGGTTCCCGCGGGCAGCGGCGACTGTTTCACCGCCAGCGCAAGCAACGAAGGCCCCGCCGCCCGGTTGGTTTTCATTGGCGCGGAAGAAAGCGTTTTTTGTCCAACCGTCACGGGCATGGACGAGGATATTTTGTAATACGGCTCGAAGGGAATCACGGCCTGTGTCTGCGGATTTCCACCCAATCCATTGGCCACGCCCGCCGGGGCGCGCACCAGATAGGCATCGTTCGGAATGTAGGAAACAATTTCCGCGCCCGACCGCGCCAGCATCGCGCGGAAGGCATTGTCAATCGGCCCGCGCGCCTGGACGATGTAAGCGCCCGGATCACCCGGCGACTGCAAATTTTTGGGAATGGAAAGATTCAGCGGGCCGGTGGTGTCAATCAGCGCGTTCTCCAGCAAAATCGCATGGCGGTCGCCCACCAACTGATCGAGCGACCTGGTTGTATTGCTGAGGCGGAAGGCGAACGGTTTTGTTTTGGCCGAAGTTGCGCCATTCGTGGAAACGGCGGTCAAATTTTTCGGCGCGTTGGAAGCGGAGGAAGTCGCTGGCGCCGTCGGCGTGGCAACCTGGGGGAGCGCGGACGGCCTCGTCCGCGTGTTTGCGGGCTGGTGCCAGAAGAACCACGCGCCCGCCAGGCACAGCAGGCACAACAAAATCCAAATCCACAAACGCCTACGCATAGCTTTGAGTTAGTTGATGATTATCTCACTAAAAAATTCCGCTAAATATAATTAAACCACGGATGGACACGGATAGACACGGATAATAAATCCGGAACGGTAGGGCGGGCAGTCCTCTGCCCGCCGCCTGCAGAAACGCCAACCACGGCGCGCACGGCTTGTCCCGCCATAGCCAGGCGACGGCGGAAGTGACGCGCCCTACCTTCAAATGATTTGATACACTTCTGTTGATCCGTAATACAATCCTGCAACT
>DLMG01000413.1:0-13699 GCA_002479245.1 Verrucomicrobia subdivision 3 bacterium UBA7542
TTTTCGAGCAAATCGAAGATCTCATTCGCCTTTTTTTCCGTGATCTGATTTTTCTCCTTGCAGCCCTTGACGAAAATGGCGCGTTGCTTGGCCATTTCCTCCCGCTTTTTTTTACCCATGGCGCGCCGGAGCAAATCTGCGTTACCAAGCGTAAAACCGGCCAGCACCTGCGTCGCCTGCATCACCTGCTCCTGGTAAATCAAAATGCCGTAGGTTTCGCGCGCGATCGGTTCGAGCAACGGATGTTCGTATTCAATCTTCACCTCGCCGTGGCGGCGCTTGATGAATTCAGGAATCAGCTCCATCGGGCCAGGGCGATAAAGCGCGACCAGTGCCGTGATGTGCTCGACGGAACTGATTTGAAACTTGCGGCACAAATCGCGCATCCCGCCGGATTCCAACTGAAACACGCCGAGTGTTTCCGCCCGATTGAGCAGGTCATAGGTTTTTTGGTCATCGAGCGGCAGATGATCAATCGGCACTTCAATGCCGTGCGTGCGCTTGACCATTTCGCATGTGTTGCGGATGACGGTGAGCGTCTTCAGGCCGAGAAAATCCATTTTCAGCAGGCCGAGCTCGCCGACGGGATTCATCGCGTATTGCGTGACGAGCGTGCCGCTTTCGTCCTGCTTGAGCGGCAGCAGATTCACCAGCGGCTGGTCGCCGATGACAACGCCGGCGGCGTGAACGGAGGCGTTGCGCGTGATGTCTTCCAGGATGAGCGCGGTGTCAATCAGCTCGCGCGTGACCTCCTCGGTTTCGTAGGCCTTCTTGAATTCCGGCGACTGCTTGAGCGCCTTCGTCAGGTCCATTTTCAGATCAAACGGAATCATCTTCGCCAGGCGGTCGCACTCACCGTAGCTCAAACCCATCACGCGCCCCACGTCGCGCACGACGGATTTCGCGCCCATCGTGCCGAACGTGATGATTTGCGCGACGGAATCGCGGCCGTATTTCTCGCGGACATACTCGATGACATCGGCGCGCCGGTCGTCCGCAAAATCAATGTCAATATCCGGCGGGTTGACGCGCTCGGGATTAAGGAACCGCTCAAACAGCAGGCCGTAGCGGATCGGATCTACGTTGGAAATCTCCAGCAGGTAGGTGACAATCGAACCGGCGGCGGAACCGCGCGCGACACAGGCAATGCCGTGTTCGTGACCGTAGCGGATGAAATCGCCGACGATGAGAAAGTAACTGATAAAACCGGTTTTCTCGATGACCGTGAGTTCAAGTTTCAACCGGTCCATCACGGCTTTGATGGCAGCAACCACGGCGGGGTCGTGTAACGTGCCGCCGGCATCTTGCCGGCGGGTTTGTTCTTTTGAAGATGGTTTTGCCGGCAAGATGCCGGCAGCACGTTCATACGTTGGCAACCGCTTTGGATCGTCAATCCCTTCAACGACGAATTCCTTCCCCTCGGCCCTGGCGTGAATCGTATAGCGGCGGAACAATCCTTCCGCGATCAATTTGTGCAGATAGCCTTCGCGTGTGAAATGTTCCGGCGGCGCAAAAACCGGGAAATGCAATTTGCCAAAATCAATCTCCAGGTTGCACTTCTCAGCGACTTCGAGCGTGTTATTCACCGCCTCGGGCGTGTCGGCAAAGCGCGCCTTCATTTCCTCCGCCGTGCGCAGATAAAACTGCTCCGGCTCGTAGCGCATCCGCTTCGTGTCAGCAAGCTGCGCCTGCGTGCCGATGCAAATCAGGCAATCGTGCGCGTGCGAATGGCTTTTCTCGATGTAATGAACGTCATTCGTCGCGACGAGTTTGAGGCCAAATTCCTTTGCCCACGAGATGAGGTGCTTGTTGACCTTCGCTTGCTCCGCGATGCCGTGGTTTTGCAGTTCGAGGTAAAAATTCTCCGGGCCGAGCGTCTGCTTGAACCAATCCACCGCGGCGCGCGCCTTGTCCAACTGGTCTTTGAGGATCCAATCCGGGATTTCGCTCGCGAGACAGCCGGACATTGCGATCAAGCCTTCCTTGTGCGTGGCCAGGATTTCCTTGTCGATGCGCGGCTTGTAATAATAGCCCTCCAGGTGCGCGGCGGTGGTGAGCTTGATGAGATTTTTGTAGCCGGTCTCATCCTTGGCCAGCAGTCCCAGATGATGATAAACATCGCGCCCGCCGCTGCTGGTTTTCTTTTCCAGCCGGCTGCCGGGCGCAACATAAACCTCACAGCCGATGATGGGCTTGATGCCTTTTTCGCGCGCCGCCTTGTAAAAATCAATGACGCCGTGCATCGCACCGTGGTCGGTGATGGCGAGCGCGGGGAATTTTAGTTCATGCGCCTTGTCCACCAGCCGGTCCAGACGGCAGGCGCCATCGAGCAACGAATACTCGGTGTGCAGATGCAAATGGACAAAATCGGCGTGCGACATGCCGACAAGTTACCGTTCGCCACGGCATCCGCGCAAGGCAGGGATGTTCACACGATTATTTTGCAGCCCATGCTCCGGCCTGCTTGCGAACTTCATCAATGGAAACCCCTTTGCCGGCATCAATATCGCGGACGGCTTCATCCAGCGAGCGCAGCAGGCGTTGTTCTTCCTGCGCGGTCAGTTCCGGCTCGCTTTGAGAATTGAGCCAGAGTTGCAAAGCCTTCCGTTCGCGGTTCGGAAGCTGGGCGACGGCGTCTTGAATTTCAACCAGCGTGTTCATGGCAGCGGAAAACTACCGCGCCGTTCCCATTTTGGAGAAAGGCAGGTTGATTCCCGGTCGTTTGTAACGTGTCTTCAACCTTTTTGAATCATCCGCACGACGGCATCGCGGACAGCGGAGAATTTTCCAGGCTGCAACTCTCCGGCTTGTCCGGCAACGAGGCTGGTGTGAGCGGTGAAAAGCTTGCCCGGGCGCGCGTAACTGGCCAGGCGAAGTGAACCGCGCACGAAATCAGCGGCATCCAAAGGAACAGCCCGGCTGTCGCCGTAAGATTTGCTCGTTATCTGGCAGAGAATCCAATCGCCACGTCCGGCTTCCGCAAGCACCACCGCCGGGCGCAGCTTGGACGCGGTGAGATCGGAGAAGGGAAAATGAACTATGACGACTTGCCCGGCTGTAAATATGCCCATGCAGCGTCCTCCTCAGCGCGATTCCAATCCTCGGCCAGCGCCGCCTCGCTCAACAGCGCGGTGTCATGCACGGTCGGAGCTTCCTCAAGAATCGTGACCAGCGCGCGGCGCGGCGATAACACCTGCACCGGCTCAACCAAGTGCACTTCACCATTCGTCTCAATGATGGCTTCGACTGTTTTCATCCTGCCAGAACTGTAACTCCATCGGCCGCATCTGCAAAGAGCAATTCTTTCGCGAGGCCGTAAAAGGGTCATTTTTCCGACAAATTCTGGCAGCGGATAAATGGGGGATTTCCGACAATACCAAGACACAAAGTTTTGGAAAAGCCGGACAAGTTTCCTAAACCAATGCGGCGGTCTGCCGACCCGCCGCTACGCAGCCACTAGGCGGGTTTCCATCCGAAAGCCAAGTTCGTGAAGCATGGCCTGATAACTTTCCAATTCGGCCAATCATTTTCGTTCCGCTGACGGCGCTTGCTCACTTATTGTTCTTGAAGAAATCCTTGATGACGGCGGCCACGCGTTGGATTTGCGGGTCGGTCAATTCAGGGAAAATCGGCAGGCTGAGGCATTCGCGCGCGGCTTTTTCGGCAACGGGGAAAGCGCCGGGTTGGTGGCCGAGACTGGTGTAACACTTCTGCAGGTGCAACGGCACCGGGTAATGCAATGCGCAACCAACACCATTGGCTTCGAGATGTTTCTTCAAATCATCGCGGCGCGGATGGCGCACCACGTAGAGATGATAAGCGCTTTCGGCCCAGGCTGCCTCGCGCGGCAGTTGCAGCGGCGTGTCCGCCAGCAGTTCGTGATAGCGATGGGCCACGCGGCGGCGTTCCGCCGTCCATTTCGCCAGATGTTTCAGCTTCACGCCGAGCACCGCGCCTTGAATGCCTTCCATGCGGTAATTGTATCCAACTTCGTCATGATAATAGCGCACGGTGGAACCGTGCTCGCGCAAGGCGCGGGCGCGTTTGTCAAAAGCGGCGTTGTTGGTCAACAGCGCGCCGCCTTCGCCGCAGGCCCCGAGGTTTTTGCCGGGATAAAAACTGAAGCAGGAAATTTCGCCGAACGGACCAACGATTTTGCCCTTGTATTTCGCGCCGTGCGATTGCGCGGTGTCTTCGACGAGCGGCAATTTATGTTTGCGGCAGATCGCCAGGATCGGATCAAGATCGAACGGATGGCCGTAAAGATGCACGGGCATGACGGCTTTGGTGCGCGGCGTTATGGCGCGTTCGACCAGCTTCGGGTCGAGATTGAAGGTGGCGTCGTCAGCGTCCACAAAGACCGGCTTCGCGCCGACGTAGGAAATCGCCCAACTCGTGGCGACAAACGTGAACGGCGTGGTGATGACCTCGTCGCCGGGGCCGATGCCGAGCAGCAGCATGGCCACGTGCAACGCCGAGGTGCCGCTGTTGAACCCGACGCAATGTTCCGCGCCGATGAATTTGGCGAAGTCCTTTTCAAACTGCGCCACGTCGGGGCCGAGGCAAAAGGAGCAATTGTCAATCGTCCGCGCGATGGCGGCATCAAGGTCCTTGCGCAGCGGGCGCAATTGCGCCGCGAGGTCGAGATAGGGAATTTTGTCATTCATTTCACCATTGAAAATAATCCGGTTGCGCGGCGACAAACAATCCAAATGTTCCGCGGTTTGTTGTAGCGGCGGTCTGCGACCGTCGCAATATGACCAGCGGAGACGGCGATGCTCATAGAGCGCTGCTACAATCGAGTTATCATCCCGGCGTTAAAATGTTTTGCAGGCTGGCCCAAACCTGTTCCGGTGAAATCGCCGCCAGACAATGATTCGCGCTTTGACAAACGCTTATGCCGGGACCGCAGGGACACGAACTCCCGATCAGGACGCGATGACGCGCGCCGATCGGCGCCCACCGTGCGGGGAAACTTGGGCCAAACAGCGCGATGGTCGGCACGCCCAGCCCGGCGGCAAAATGCAACGGTCCGGTGTCGCCGGAAATAAAAACTTCCGCTCGTTTCAACAACGCGAGAAACAAAGCCAGCTCGGGCACGGGCGGCAATACCGGCGCGGAGGGGGCGAGTTTTTTTAATTCGTCCGTCAAAGATTGTTCGCGTGCGCCGGTCGCGGTGGTAAAGGCGAGCCGTTGCCCGGCGGCAAAGGCCCTTTCATAAAATGCCGCCCACTGCCGGACCGGCCATTGGCGATTCGGCTGGCTCGAAGCCATGTGACAAAGCACGGCGCGTTCCGGCAACAATTTTGCCGCCGCCGCGTCCAGCGCCGGGTCGCTTTGAATCTCCGGTTCGAGCGGGCCGGGTGCGATGTCCCACGCGGAAAGCAGATTCATCATCCGTGCCGACTCGTGCTCCAGTTTGTTTTCCAGCACGACGCGCTGGTTGTAGCAAAACCGGCGGCCAAAAAATCCGCCGCGCTGCGCCCAGCCGAGCCGCCGGCGCGCGCCGATCAGAAAACCCAGGATGGCGCCGCGATCATTGCTGGCGAAATCCACCGAACGGTCGAAGCGTTCGCGGCGCAGCGCGCGGACCACCGGCCAGGTTTGGCCCAAGCTCGCGCTTCCGCGCCGGCGCGGCATCGGCCAGACACGGTCGAGCCACGGCAGATGCTGGAACAGCGGCGCAACCTCCTCCGGCACCAGCAGATGTAATTCACCGTTCGGAAAGTGGCCGCGAATCGCCCGCAGCGCCGGGGTCATCAGCACCGCGTCGCCGAAGTATTTGAACTGGAGGGCGAGAATTTTTTCGGGCCGCACATTCACGACGCAAATTGCAGTTCGTAAAGTTTTTGATAAACGCCGTTGCGCTGGATCAATTCCGCGTGCGCGCCGGTCTCAACGATGCGGCCCTGATCCAGCACGACAATCACGTCCGCGTGGAAAATGGTGGAGAGCCGGTGGGCGATGCAAATGGTCGTGCGACCTTTCATCAATTCGTCGAGCGCGGACTGCACGGCACGTTCGGATTCGGTGTCGAGCGCGCTGGTGGCTTCATCCAAAACCAGAACCGGCGCGTTCTTCAAAACGGCGCGGGCGATGGCGAGGCGCTGGCGCTGGCCGCCGGAAAGGGAAACGCCTTTTTCGCCGATGATGGCGTCGAAACCCTGCGGCTTTTGCGTGATGAAGTCGTAGGCATAGGCGTGACGCGCAGCTTCGATGATTTCTGCGTTCGTCGCGCCGAGGCGGCCCAACTCGATGTTCCGGCGGATGGTGTCGTTGAACAAAATGGTTTCCTGCGCGACGACGGCGATTTGATTCCGCAGGTCGCGCGTGGAAACGTCGCGCAAATCCACGCCGCCGATTTTGATCGTGCCGCGCACAGGGTCGTAAAAACGCAGGAGCAAATTGGCCAGCGTGGTTTTGCCGGAGCCGCTGGCGCCGACCAGCGCGACCAGCTGGCCGGCCTTGACGGTAAGGTTGATGTTTCGCAATACCGGCTTTTCGCCGTAGTTAAAATCAAGATTTTCAAACACGATGTCAGCGTTGGTGGCGTGGAGCATTTTCGGCTGCACGGGTTCGGGCACGGAATTTTTGATGGCGAGCAGCTCAAAGACGCGTTCGCTGGCGGCGCGGGCCTGGTGAAGCTGGTTATGCAGCCGCGTGAGCGACTTGATGGGCGGGTAAATCATCACGATGGTCAAAACAAAGGTGAGAAAGTCGGACTCTTGCGGCTGCTGGTCTTTGGGCAGAAACTGCATGCTATGCTGGAGGTAAAAGAACACGAGCGCGATGCCGATGGCGCCAAAAAATTCCATGAGCTGGCTGGGAATTTCGTTGGCGCGGACGACGCGCATCAACTGGCCGACATATTTTTTGGTGGTGGCGCGAAATTCCGCACTGACGGTTTCTTCGAGATTGTAGGCCTTGATGACACGGTTGCCGGTGAAGGACTCGTGCATCAGATTCGTGAGTTCGGCGTTGAATGCCTGCACTGCGCGGGCGGATTTGCGGACTTTGCGGCCATAAATGACGATGGGCACGATGCACACGGGAAACACCACGATGGAAATGAGCGTCAAAGTGGTGTTTGTCGCCAGTTGATAACCCAGAAGGCAGGCGATGGTGATGGGATCCTTGACGGCGGAGGCAAACGAACCGCCGACAATGCTGTAAAGCACCTGTGTGTCGTTGGTGATGCGCGCGATCAAATCGCCGGTGCTGGCGCGGTTGAAAAATCCGAGCGAAAGATTTTGCAGGTGGCTGAACAGTTTCGTGCGGATGTCGGCGATGGCGTGCATGGCCGACCAGTTCGTCAGGTAGATGCTCAAGTATTGGAGCGTGTTTCGCAGGAGCATGATGGCGGGGATTACGCCGATGATCAGCAGCCAGCGGACGGTATCATTCGCGGCGGGCGCATGAAGTTCCGGAACCAGCGAAGCCAACGGGTGCGAGAGTGGATGAATCCACCGGGGCGCGTTCTCGAGCTGCTGGTGCAAATTGGTTGCACCTTCAAACACCAACTGAACGACGACCTTGACCGCCCCGAGCAACAGGCCGTTGACCAGCCCGTAACCAATGCCGCAGAGCAGGCCGAGAAAAAATCGCCCGCGATAAGGCCGGACAAAGCCCCAGAGTTTTTTCAGAAAATCGGTCATGCCCTTCATTTTTGTCAGACGCCGCGCAAAGTGAAAGTTTTGTTTTCACTTGCCGTGGCACTGCAGGCTTCTTTAGCTTCGCTGCCGAAGGCCCGATGATTTACGACTGCTTCACTTTTTTCAACGAACTGGAACTGCTCGAATTGCGGCTGCACGAACTGGCGGACGTGGCAGATAAATTCGTCCTGGTGGAGGCGACCAAAACTCATTCCAACAAATCCAAACCGTTGTATTATCGGGAAAACCATTCCCGGTTTGGTGAGTTTCACGACAAAATCATTCACATCATCGTTGATGACCTGCCCGATGCGAAAGACCCGTGGGTATTGGAGAATTATCAACGGAACTGCATTGCACGCGGGCTGGTCAACTGTCGACCCGATGATTTTGTGCTGGTCTCTGACCTCGATGAAATTCCCC
This sequence comes from Verrucomicrobia subdivision 3 bacterium UBA7542, assembly GCA_002479245.1. Lineage (GTDB taxonomy): Bacteria > Verrucomicrobiota > Verrucomicrobiia > Limisphaerales > UBA11358 > UBA11358. Next base: position 8,076 of record DLMG01000413.1, read on the forward strand.
GCGCAACCACCGTTGCAAAGGTCAGCCGGGGAATACGGTTCCGGGATGATTTTTTTTCAAGCCGTGCCCACGCCGCCTTGAACTCGCGATGGGTGCATAAAATTTTTCACCGAAGGGGGTTTCGACGGACACTGCGATACAACCATCCGTTCGTTCTGAAATTCCGGCAATCTCAGTACAAGCATTTCATGAATTGCCGGGTGGTGCAACCGCCTTTCGGCCACGGCACCCGGATGCTGTATTTCCGGGATTTTTCCTGTGCCGAAGAGATACGCCACAGCGGCTTCAAAATTGTGGAAAATGGCGGCTGGCATTTTTCATGGATGGGTGATGTTCAGCGGGTCCAAGAGAAGTTGGCGGCGTATGCACATCAGGAATGGAATCTGCCGCAGTTTGCCGATGCGCAGCACATTCGGCAGGCGATCAACGAGGGCAGATCATTTTTTGGCGGAGATAAACGGCACGAATTCGTCCCGCTGGACGCTTCCTTTCCGCGCTACCTTTTGGAGCATCCGGAGAAGTTTTCCTCCTGGATCAAACCGGTTTGAAGAAACGGCATTTGTCCACCGACGCAGAACCGGCGAACGGTCTGTCGGCGGGACAGCGCGCGTGAGTTCCTTTGCGGGCGGCCCGGCTGATTTTGATGAAAGCTTGCCAGATGCCCGGCCAACCGGGAAGATTTGCCCGAAACAATCCGTCAATTTCCGAAATCCATGCGGTCGGCTGATAACAAAATCCTCGTCGTTGGCTTCCGAACCGGCCGGCTGGCAAACCGGCTGGTGTTGTTTGCCAATGTCATCGGCTTCGCCGCCGAACACGGCTACCGCGTCGTCAATGTCGCCTTTCATTCCTACGCCCATCTCTTTGAAAACACGCGCCGGGACATCTACTGCCGGTATCCGATTGCCCGACGCCGGAGCCTGTTTGACGTGATTCCTGGTATGGCGCCGGCCATCCGCAAGACGCGGATTTTCTACCAGTTCATCCGCCGCGCCAGCGAGTGGAACGACCGTTTTCCGATCCTGGGTAAAAGCGTGTTCACGCTCCGGGAGATTTCCCAGCAGACCATTTTGCTGGACACCCCGGAAGTGCAATCCCGGATGGCCGACGCCAAAATCGTCTTCGTCCACGGCTGGCGGATTCGCGCCCCCGAATCCGTGCGGCGGCAGGCAGACAAAATTAGGGACTATTTCCGACCCGTTGCCGGACTCGAAGCCGCCAGCCGACAGATGGTGGAACGGCTGCGACAAGTGGCGGAAGTGATTATTGGTGTTCATCTCCGTCAGGGCGATTATCGCACATGGAAACAGGGACAATATTTTTTTCCGCCCGAACGGTATGCCACCTGGATGCGCGAACTGGCCGCACAATTTCCCGGCCACAAGACGGCTTTTTTCGTATGCAGCGACGAACCGCGACAGGCGTCTGAATTCACCGGGCTCACGGTCGCGATTGGCGCCGGACCGCCGGTTGTAGATTTATATGCTCTGGCCGGATGTGATTATATTTTGGGCCCGCCCAGCACCTTTTCGCAATGGGCGTCCTTTTACGGCAACAAGCCGTTGCTTAACCTGGTCGGCAGTGATGACCGGGTCGAACGCAAAAAGTTCCGCGTTTCCCATCTGGAGGAGATCCCCTAATGCCTCGGGGTCACACGGCAAATGAGCGCCGGCCGACAAGGGCACGGCATAATTCTTTTGCGGGCACCGCAACGGCTGCGGTACAATGCGCGCGGCCCCGTCGCCGGACGAGGCGATGGCGCCCGACTGCATACTGAACCATGATTACCCAGCAACGCCTGCCGCTTTCCGTGTGTATGGTTGCCGGCAACGAAGCGCACCGCATCCGCCGCGCGTTCGAAAGCGTCGCCGGTTGGACGGCTGAAATCATCATCGTTCTTAACGACGATGTGACCGACGGCACAGACAAAATTGCCGCGGGATTCGGTGCGAAAGTTTTCCGCGAGCCGTGGAAAGGTCACATCGCTCAAAAAAATTCCGCCGCGCAAAAGGCAAATTCCGGCTGGATTTTGGGGTTGGATGCCGACGAAGCCGTTTCTCCAGAATTGCGCGATGAGATTCAAAAATTATTTTCCGAACCCAAAAAACTCCAGCCGTTCGTCGCGTTCAGTTTTCCCCGCCTCTGCTGGTACTGCGGACGGTGGATTCGACATGGGGATTGGTATCCGGATCGCTCCACACGGCTTTGGCGCAGGGGTCAGGCGGAATGGGGCGGCGTTGATCCGCACGACAAACTGCGCGTGAAGGGTGCTATTGGGAAACTCCATGCCGACTTGCATCACTACAGCCGGGAATCCATCAACGCGCATTTGCAGAAGATCATTCCCTTCAGTGACGAGTTTGTGCGCCAGCACCTGACGGCAGGACAAAAGGCGGGAATATTTAACCTTGCCATTCGTCCTCTCTGGCGTTTTTTGCGGGCCTATTTCTTTCGGTTTGGCTTTCTGGACGGCTGGCAGGGATATTACATTGCCTGGCATAACGCCTTTGCGACCGCAGTCCGTTACGCCAAAATCCGTGAAGCTCAATGGCGCAAGGAGACAACGGAATGAAACTTTCATTGATCGTCAGCACCTACGAGCAGCCGGCGTCGCTGGCCAAGGTCTTGCGTGGCGTCGTGTTGCAGGAGCGCCAGCCGGACGAAGTGCTTATTACCGACGACGGCTCCGGCGATGAAACGCGCGCCATCATCGACCGTTGGCGCGGGGAGACGCAAGTTCCCGTCCACCATCTCTGGCATGTTCACAATGGCTTTCGCAAAATCGTCCTGCTCAACAAGGCGGTTGCCGCCGCCATGGGCGATTATTTGGTTTTCCTGGACGGCGATTGCGTTCCCCATCGAAAATTTTTGGCCGACCATGAGCAGCTTGCGGAACGCGGGTTTTGGGTGCAGGGGCGACGCTGTTATGTGGAGGAGCGATTTGTGCCGCGCTTCGAGCCGGGGGTCACCCCCGTCTGGCAATGGATGCTTGCGGGCCGCATCATGGGCCTGGCCAAGGGAATTCGTTTGCCGCAGCCGGTCATTTTTCGCAACAAAAAACAGCGCGGCATTATCGGATGCAACATGGCCTATTGGCGGGAGGATGTTGTGGCGGTGAATGGTTTCGATGAAGACTGCAAGGGCCGTGGCATCGGTCCCGATTCCGACCTGGGCACGCGGGTTTACAATCTCGGCCGGCGGCGCAAGTTTGTTTATGCCCACGCCATCGTTTACCACCTCAATCATCCGATTCTGCCGCGCGAGAATCTCCCAGCCAAGCGGGTGCAACTGGCGGAAACCATTCGCACAGGGAAAATCCGCTGCGAACACGGCCTTCATCAGCAATCCTGAGACTTTTCAAATCTGTCCTTCTGCTTGTCATGGGCAACATGAGTCAAACCGGAAACATTCTGCTGATTCGCCTTAAATCCATCGGCGATGTGTTGTTCACCCTGCCCGCCGTCCACATGGTCCGGGGAAATTTCCCCGGCGCGAAAATCACCTTTCTCACGTCCCGGGAAAACGCATCGCTGCTGGAGGGTTTTCGGGAGGTGGACGAAGTCATCACGCTGGATCGTGCCCGTTTTCAGAGCGGAAATCCCCGGGCCATTTTGTCGGAGGCGTTTTCCCTGTTTCGCCGGTTGCGGCAGGGAAAGTTTTCTCTCGTCGTGGATTTTCAGGGATATGGCGAGACGGCGTGGCTGGCGTGGTTGAGTGGCGCGCCGCAACGCTGGGGCAGCGTGTATGGTCCGGGACGGCGCTGGGCTTACACGTGCGGCATGACGCGCAACGACCGCCTTCATCACGTTGACCGGTATCTCTCGCTGCTCGAGCAATGCGGCCTTCGTCCGGGAGAAATCCTCAACGAATTTGTTCTGCCGGACGATGCTTTAAATGCGGCGCGACAGTTTTTTGCCGCGCACAATCTGGATGCCGGTCGGCCCACGCTCTTTTTCCAGCCATTTACCAGCACACCCAACAAAAATTGGCCGCTCGACCGGCAGCTCGCGGTTGCGCGGCATTGGCAGGCGCGCAGATTGCAAATATTGTTTGGCGGCGGTTCCGCGGAACAGGCCGCGCTGGAACCAGTCCGCCAGGCCGGTTTCCCGGTTTCCGCCGGAGTGCCGCTGCTCGTCACCGGGGGGCTGATGAAACTTTCTTCCCTCATCCTCGGCGGGGACACCGGCGCGTTGCATCTGGCCGTGGCCATGGGCCGGCGGGTGGTGATGATCCGGAGTTCCGTCGCCCCGGGCAGCCCGTATCCTTATCAACATCCGGATTGGGTGATCACACCAACGAACGGTCGGGACGTTTCCAGCATCGAAACCAGCGCGGTCATCGAGGCGTGCACACGGGCTTTCAGCGAACGAGCCGGTAATGCTTCTTGTTGAATCGGAAGCCGAACCACTTTTCCAGCTTCAGCATGAGACGGTGTTTTTTTTCGCGCGAACTCAACTGATAATTCGGATCAGCTTGAAAAATTCCTTCCGCTTTGGGCAGCCAGTCTTGCACAACTTTCGGATGCACGCTGGTGAAAAGCTTCAACGTGGCCGGATCAATTTTTGTGTAATCCGCTTTTACCGCTGGTTTGTCATCCCAGTATTTATGAACGGCGGAAGCTTTCAAATGCATCTGCGTTTCGCTGCGCACCCAGCCGTAATGGTAAATCGTCGCGCCCGTGTGCGCCGCGCGCGGGTAACGGCCCTTTTTGTGTTTCTCCAGCACGATGAAGAACAATCCTTCCGGCCCCCACGCCGGGATTGTGTTGCGGATGATCCGCACCTCCGAACGATACCAGCCCGGCGACCAGGCATACGTGTTCGCGTTGCCATAAAAATGCAGATAATCAAAGGCCAGCGCCTCTACGCGCTCGTCGTTCAAATACTTTTCCATCGCCGCGCGGATTTTCGTCAGGTCGTTTTCGTGCAGCACTTCGTCCGCTTCGAGATAAAACGCCCAGTCGCCGGTGCAGTTGAACAGCGCAATGGATTTCTGCTGGCCATAGACGAAGCCTTTCACGCTGTAATCGGAACGGAGGTTTTCGTTCCACTGCGTCGGGATGATGCGGATTTTCGGGTCGCCGATTTCGCGCACCAGCTTCTCCGTATCGTCCTCGCACGGGCCGAGGGCGATGACAAATTCATCCACGATCGGCAAAATCGAGCGGATGGATTCGGCAAACGGATAGCCGAGCTTCTGCCCGTTGCGCAAAAAGGTGAACCCGCTGACTTTCATGTTTTGACACTAATCAGGACTGCCGGCTTTGAACAGAAGAAATGCTTCCGGCGCAAATTCCAACGGGTTTTGGTTTGAATCTTAAACCTGCGTGCGGAGCGCGAGTTGTCTCAACTCGCAGCACATCCGCACCATCCAGACGCTGCGGATTGACGACAATCCGCGCTCCGTTCTTACAGCAGGCGCAGGATGCCCGCCGCCACCTTCCCGTATCAATCGCCGAGCAGCTTTTTCAACTGCTCGCGCGCGGCGGCTTCGCGCTGGTTGCCCCCGGCTTTCGGCGTCCAGGTCCGGCGGGCAAATTCAAAATATTCGCAGAAGGTGCCCACGTGCTTTTCCATCACCGGCTCGGCCCGGCGTTCGCGGCATTGCTGGGCCGCGCGCGGGTC
>DLMG01000413.1:13768-16905 GCA_002479245.1 Verrucomicrobia subdivision 3 bacterium UBA7542
TGCGCGCAGTTCAGGCAGACGCGCAGGTCGGCCCGGCAGCGCATGCAGGTTTCGCCGCGTCCCGGCTGGCCGGTCAGTGTCCATTCCTCGCCGCAGTTGTGACAATGTCGGGTCGCAGGCATTCGCGATTTATGATTTTCGATTTACGATTGACCGGGCGCAACTCCGCCACCGACAAACGCGGCGAGACTGGAGCGCCGATCACCCGATCGGCCCGAATCGGGCAGGGACCGCCCTCAGGCCGAACCGGTGTTCGGCGCTCCAACGGCGGCGCCAGGTCATGCTCCGATTGACACGCCTGAATTTTAACCTCGTAAATCGTAAATCGTAAATCGTAAATTGGCTGCAAACTATCCGGCATGAAAAAGGTTTTGGCTCCAATTTTCTGGTTCCTGCTCGCCCTGGCCGGTGCGATGGCGTATGCCACGCTGGCGTTTCGTCGGAGCGAGCCGGTCAATTCCGGCTATATTCTCATCGCGGCGGTCTGCACCTACGCCATCGGCTACCGGTTTTACTCCAAATGGATCGCCGCGCGTGTGCTCGTGCTCAACGACCGCCGTGCCACGCCGTGCGTCGTTCATGACGACGGCCGGGATTTTGTGAAGACGAACAAATGGATTGTCTTCGGCCATCATTTTGCGGCGATTGCCGGGCCGGGACCGCTCGTTGGGCCGGTGCTCGCCTCACAATTCGGTTATCTGCCGGGGACGCTGTGGATTCTCATCGGCGCCGTGCTCGGCGGCGCGGTGCAGGATTTCGTAATCTTGTTTTGCTCGATGCGGCGGGACGGCAAATCGCTCGGCCAGATGGTCAAGGAGGAATTAAATTCGCCGGTCGGCTTCATCGCGGTGCTGGCGATTCTGGCCATTCTGGTGATTATGCTCGCGGTCCTCGCGCTCGTCGTTGTCAAGGCCCTCGCCGAAAGTCCGTGGGGCATTTTCACCGTTGGCGCGACCATTCCCATCGCGCTGTTGATGGGCTGTTACATGCGGTTCTGGCGGGTGGGCAAAGTGCTCGAAGCCTCAACCTTCGGGGTTACGCTGCTGCTGCTCGCGGTGTGGGGTGGCAAACTGGTTTACGAAAATCCGCATTGGTCGCAGGTCTTTGGCCTGCGCGACCTCACGGTCGCCTGGGTCATCATTGGCTACGGCGTCATCTCCAGCAGCCTGCCGGTGTGGCTGCTGCTCGCGCCGCGCGATTATTTGAGCACGTTCATGAAGCTCGGTACGATTGGCGCGCTCGCGTTCGGCATCCTGCTCCTGCTGCCCAATTTGCAAATGCCCGCGCTGACGCAGTTCACGGACGGTTCCGGTTTGGTCGTCGCCGGAAAAATCTTTCCGTTCTGCTTCATCACCATCGCGTGCGGCGCGATTTCCGGTTTTCACACGCTCATCGCCAGCGGCACAACGCCCAAGCTCATCACCCGTGAAGATTATGCGCGGCCCATCGGTTATGGCGCGATGTGTTGCGAATCTTTCGTGGCCATCATGGCGATCATCGCTGCCTGCACCCTGGACCCTGGCGTCTATTTCAGCATGAACGTCAAGGGCGATCCCGCCGCCACCGTGGCCTTGGTCACCGCGCATGGCTTTCCGGTGACCACCGGCCAGATGGATGTGCTGGCCAATAAGCTCGGCGAGAAAACCCTGTTCGGTCGCACCGGCGGCGCAGCCACACTGGCCGTCGGCATGGCGCACATTTTTTCCAAGGTCGTCAACGGTCGCGGGCTCGACCTCTGGTATCACTTCGCCATCATGTTCGAGGCATTATTTATCCTGACCACGGTGGATGCCGGCACGCGTGTGGGTCGGTACCTGCTTCAAAACGCCCTCGCCCGGGCCTGGAAACCGCTCGGTGACCCGAAAAATTTTCTCGCCACGCCGGTGGCCGCCGCGCTCATGGTCGGCGCGTGGGGACATTTTTTGATCCAGGGTGTGCGCGATCCCCTCGGCGGTGTCAACTCACTCTGGCCGCTGTTCGGCATCGCCAATCAGATGCTCGCCGCCATCGCCCTGTGCCTGGCCACGACCGTTATTTTGAAAATGCAGCTTGGAGCGCCGGCCTCCGGCACGGCACGAATCGAGAAGCACGCCGTGCCGGAGGCCGGCGTTCCAAGGCGTTCACCGTACCTTGCGCTTATCACGCTGGTTCCGCTCATTTGGCTCGTGGCGGTGACGTTCACGGCGGGCGTGGAAAAAATTTTTCATCCCGACCCGCGCATCGGATTTCTGGCGCAGGCAAAAATGCTTAAGGAAAAAGAACCCGAACTTCAACACATCCATACAAAGGCCAATTTGGATTTAATGAAGTTCGGAGCCGAGAATTATGCAAAACCTCACGACACAGAATTTTCCGCCAAGCTGGCAACGCTGCAAAAAGTTTGTGATGACACTTGGAAGCCGGTTGCCGCCAATCGCACGCTCCGGTTCAACAACCTTCTCGACGCCACCGTCGCCGGGATTTTTCTGGCTCTCGTCACCGCGATTGTTTTGTTAAGCTTGCGTGAGTGGTTTTTGCTGCTGTCGCGGCGCAAACCGGCGGTGTTGCACGAGACGGAACCGGTCTGGTTGCCGGATTATGCCGTGGCCGAAGGCCGGCCGTTGCACATCGCCGGCACAGCGGCGCTGGCTTTGGCCTTGGCGAAGGAATGGTCCGGCGAATCGCATCTGGAACGCGCGCACCAGCAGGCGCAGGCGGTTTGCGAATGTCATCCCGCGACCGCGCAGCAGATTTACGTTGCAGCCACCGAACAGCGGTTCAATGGCGTGCGGCGGTGCTGTTAAAGCAGGACAGGCATCTTGCCTGTCTCCAATTTTTGAAAAAGTGAATGGAGAGACCGGCTGGAAGCCTGTCCCACATTGATATGAAAATCGGATTGTTTGGCGGTTCGTTTGACCCGGTTCACCTGGGCCACCTGCTGGTCGCGCAGGCGGCGGTGGAGGAACTGGGCCTGGACCGGCTGTATTTCATTCCGGCGGCGCAATCGCCGTTCAAGCCGGAAAGCCGGCCCGCGCCGGCCTCCGCCCGCCGGCAATGGCTGCGGCTCGCGCTCGCGGGCAAAACGAATTGTGAAGTGGACGACCAGGAAATTCGCCGCGGCGGCGTTTCCTACACCATCGAAACCCTGCGCGACTTCG
>DLMG01000413.1:17045-18433 GCA_002479245.1 Verrucomicrobia subdivision 3 bacterium UBA7542
CTCAACGAATGGCGCGAAGCCGGCGAACTGGCGAAGCTCTCGGAATTTGTCGCGATTCCGCGGCCGGGCGGTGCGACGGCGAATTTTCCGCCGCCGTTTCGCGGACGAAGGCTCCAGGGTTTTCCGCTGGGCGTGTCCTCGTCGGAAATCCGCGCCCGGGTGAAGGCGGGTTTGCCGATAGACCATCTCGTGCCGCCGCCCGTGGCGGAAGCCATTCGCAATAGCCGGCTCTACACCTGATTTTCAACCACGGACAAACACTGATGAACACGGATAAAACTCAATTCAAGGCTCCGTTCCATCGCCAATTCGTGAAGTTCACATCAAAAAATCCGTGTCCATCCGTGTCCATCCGTGGTTAAATCCTGTCCGGCAAATATGGATTCAAAAAAACTTGCCCGGCTATGCCGCGAATACGCGGACAATAAAAAGGCGGAAAACGTTGTCATCCTCGACGTGCGCAAGCTGTCGTCGGTGACGGATTATTTCGTGATCGCGTCCGGCACGAGCGAACCGCACCTGCGCGCCATCGTGGACGAAATCACCGACCAGTTGCGCGAGAAACACGGCGTGCGTCCGCGCGCGGTGGACGGCACGGTGCATGGTGCATGGGTGGTGCTGGATTTTTTTGATGTGATTATGCACATCATGCGGCAGGAAGCGCGCGACCGTTATGACCTGGAAAGTCTCTGGGGCGATGCGGCGCGGGTGAAAGCGAGGAAGAAAACCACCCGAAAAAATTTGTGAAAGCCAGCGTCAGGAGGCTCGCTTTTGCAATATCAACCAATCAGAGACTTCTCACGTCATCTCCGGCGGGCTGCTTTTTTGCGGTATATTGTTCGACGTTTTCACCATTTCTTCGAGGAGCTTTTTGAAATCCTCCAAACCGGTGGACGGGATGATGATGGTGTCACGCCGCCCGCCGACGTCTTCGGTGATGCGCAGGAACCGGCCGCGCGGATTTTCCTTGAGCGTGAAGACAAAGGTCTTGCGCTCAATTTGAATCTTCTCGTTCTTCAGCGTGTCCTCTTGAACCGGCGGTTTGGGCTGGCTGTAAGGCCGGTACCCAAATGGTGATGGTCTTTCGTTTGAGATCATAATTCCCCGCTGCAGACGCCCTTAGCGCCCAATCCAGCTTTAGTAAGAATTTCGACCGCAACGGCCATTTGTCAACTGACAAAATCTACAAAATGTTGGCGGCCAGTTCGGCCAGTTCAGAGCGTTCGCCCTTTTGCAATTCGATGTGCGCGGCAATGGCTTCGGAACGGAAACGGCTGACGATATAATTAAATCCGTTCGATGACGAGTCAACATACGGATTGTCAATTTGATACGGGTCGCCGGTGAAGATGATTTTGGTGCCGCTGCCGACGCGCGTGATGATGGTC
>DLMG01000040.1 GCA_002479245.1 Verrucomicrobia subdivision 3 bacterium UBA7542
CTGGGCAATGCCATCGCGCTGAATTCGTCGCTGTTCAATCTCGCGCGGCTGATCGGGCCGGCCATCGCCGGGTTCGTCATCGCCGGATTCGGGCCGGGCTTTTGTTACCTGGTGGACGGCTTTACGTACGTGGCGGTGATTGCCGCGCTGCTCGCGATGCGTCTGTCCGAACGGCCGGTGCGGCCGGCGCGGCAGCATCCGTGGATCGAATTGCGGCAGGGATTTCGTTATGCGTTTGGTTTCGCGCCCATCCGGATGTTGATCGGGCTGGTGGCGGCCATCAGCGCGATTGGTTTTTCGTACACGGTGCTCACACCCATCTTCGCGCGCGATGTTTTCCTGGGCGACGCGCGCACGCTCGGCTGGCTGATGTCGGCCTCGGGCGTCGGCGCGGTGAGCGGGGCGTTGTATCTCGGCTCGCGCACGACGATTCGCGGGCTGGGCCGGATCATCGCGTTTGGGGGCGCGGCGATGGGCGTGGGGCTGATTGGTTTCGCATCGTCGCGCTGGCTGCCGCTGTCGCTGGGCTGCCTGACGTTGACGGGCATGGGCGGGGTGCTGCTGATGGCGTCGAGCAACACGCTGATTCAAACGCTGGTGGACGATGACAAACGCGGGCGGGTGATGAGCATTTTCTCGATGGCGTTCACCGGCACCATGCCGGCGGGCAACCTGCTTGCGGGTTTCCTCGCCGCCAAATGGGGTACGACGGTGACGTTGACGGCAAGCGGTGTCATTTGCATTGTCATTGCGGGCTTGTTTTACCGGTCCATCCCGGGGCTGCGCGCGGCGGTCGCGCCGGTGCTGGCGAAGCTGGACCCGGCGGTATTCGAACCCATTGTTCGTCCGATGGAAGAGCCGCCTTCGTTCACTACGGCGCGCCAAGGGGGTGAAGGCAGAAGGATGAAAGACGAAGGCTGAAGGCTGAAGGCTGAAGGAAGAGGGGAAAACATCGAATTGGTTGTCGGCGAGATCCGCCTTCTGACATTTCGCGTGTTCTGCGTGGTTCGCGGTTTCAATCCGTTTCGCAGATGCCGATTTGGAAATCGGCGCTCCAGGGCATCCGCGTCACGTCAAGCCGGTTACTCGTCCGCCGGGCAGCACCTTGATGTGCGCGGCGGCGGGCACCTTCGGCAGGCCGGGCATGGTTACTATGTTGCCACAGACGACGACAATAAAGCCGGCACCCGCAGAGAGCCGCAGTTCGTTCACCTTGACCCGGAATCCGCGCGGACGACCGCGCAGTCCGGGATCATCTGAAAGCGACATGGCCGTCTTCGCAACGCAGACCGGCAATTTCCCAAAACCGTGTTTGTTGAGCAGTTCGATGCCGCTCTGCGCGGCGCGGTCAAAGTCCACACCATCGGCCCCGTAAAGTTGCGTGGCCAGCGTTTCGATCTTTTTCCCGACCGGCGCTTCCAGCGGATACATGAAGCGAATGGATTTGCGTTTGTTCTTTTGGATGCTGCGCAGCACGGCTTCAGCCAGACCGGTCGTGCCGGCGCTGCCCTGGTCAAAATGTTTGGACACGACGGCTTCAACATCGTGCCGGGAGCAGAACTTGATGACTCGCGCGTGGTCTTGCGGGTTGTCATCCGGGAAATGGCTGAGGCATACCACAGGATTGAGGCCGAACCGGCGGACGTTCTCGATGTGCTGGGCGAGGTTGCCGAGGCCGCCGGTTTCGGTGAATCCGCCGTGGTACTTGATCGCCTTGATCGTGGCGACGATGACGGCGGTTGAAGGTTTCAGCCCGGCGGTGCGGCACTTGATATCAATAAACTTTTCCGCGCCGAGGTCGGTGGCGAAGCCGGCTTCAGTGACGACAAAATCGGCCAGCTTGAGAGCCAGCCGTGTGGCGACGGAGGTGTTGGTGCCCTGTGCGATGTTGGCGAACGGCCCGCCATGCACGAACGCCGGCGTGCCTTCGAGCGATTGCACCAGGTTCGGGTGAATGGCGTCGCGCAGCAGCACCTGCATCGCGCCCACGGCTTGAACGGCATCGGCGCGGACCGGTTCACCTTTGTAGGTGAAACCCACAACCATCTTGGTCATGCGCCGGCCGAGATCGCCGAAATCCCTGGCGAGGCAGAGGATGGCCATGACTTCGGAAGCGGGCGTGATGTTGAATCCGTCGCGCCGCGGCACACCGTGCAACGGACCGCCCAGGCCGATGATGATGTCGCGCAGCGAGCGTTCGTTGAGGTCTATCACCCGGCGGAGGACGATGCGGCGCGGGTCGAGGCCGAGTTCGTTGCCGTGCTGGAGGTGGTTGTCCACCATGGCGCAGAGGAGGTTGTTGGCTTTCTCGACCGCATACATGTCGCCGACAAAGTGGAGGTTGATGTCCTCGGCGGGCACGACTTGGGCACGACCGCCGCCGGTGCCGCCGCCCTTGATGCCGAAATAGGGGCCGAGCGACGGCTCGCGCACGCAGAACATGGACTTCTTGCCGAGGCGGCGGAGCGCGTCAGCGAGGCCGATGGTGGCGGTGGTCTTGCCTTCGCCCTGCGGCGTGGGCGTCATGGCCGTGACGAGAATCAGATGACCGTCCGGCTGGCGCTGGCGCGCCTCCAATTCGGCAATGGGAATCTTGGCGATGTAATGGCCGTGCGGAAGGATGCGTTCGGTGTCGAGGCCCAATTCGGCGGCCACTTCCGAGATGCGACGAGGGGGCAGACCTTTCAGGACGGCATTTTTGTCAGGCATAACTGCCGTAACCAATACATTAACCGGTCTGGAACCGCAATTTAGTAAATAAAGAACCCCTCATCCCGGTCGCAGTTTGCCACTGTCATCCAACACGAATTTCAGACTGAGTCGGATTGCGGGTCCTGGGAGCGCCGACGTCTCGCCGGCGGGGTGGAGCTGTCCGTCGCAACGTGGCGAGCCGGCGGGACGCCAGCGCTCCCAGGACGGAGAAAAACGGTGGTGCGGGATGCGCTCATCATTTCATCAACTCCCGCTGCCAGTTCATCAATTCCGGCGCGTGTCGTTCCCAATCACGGGCCAGATCTCCGAGCGTGGCGCGGCTGGCAATGAGCGTGGGGTCAATGCCCAGCTTGTGCGCGTGCGCGTCGCGGCGTTTTTCCAGTTCGCGATAACGCCTCATCTCGGCCTCGGTGGGCCGGGTGGGATGATGCCGGACTTTTTCCGGATGCCGGTTGGGGGGTACCGCCAGGCCGGCCCGAATGGCCACCCCCAGGCTGTCGCGGCGGCGCGGCGACATCCGCGGCGGCAAAAGCGGTTCGATCGCCTGTCGCCCCACGGCGGCTTCGGCCAGTTCGGCCATTTTTTCGTGGCTCAAAATAAAAAATGGCGGGCGGTTTGCGGCCAGCGCTTCTTTATTGCGCCAGTGCCAGAGTTCGCGCAGCACGGCCAGCGCGTGACGATTCAGCGCGTGGCTGCCTTTCACGCGCCAGACGGAATCCCCGTCCACGACGGGTGGTTGCGAACATTCCTCAATCAATCGGGCGCAGGATTCCTGATGCCAGCCAAGACGGTTTTTATTTTGGAGTTCAAGCTTCAGCTTGTCGGAAAGCGGCTTGAGGTGATGTGTGTCGTTGCGCGCGTAGATTTCCATCCGTTCGGTGAGCGGACGCCGCGCCCAATCGGCCTTTTGCGAAGCCTTGTCCAGTTTCACGCCGAGAAATTTTTCCGCGAGCGAACTCAGGCCGAAATGCCGTTCGCCCAAAAGCCGCGCCGCAAGCATGGTGTCGAAAATGGCGCGCGGGACAAACTTGTGATGTTTGCAGAACAGGCGCAAATCGTAATCCGCGCCGTGCATGATAAGTTCGTGGCCGGCCAGCGCGTCGAACAGAGGGTTCAGGTTTGTTTTCGACAGCGGGTCAATCAATTCGTCGCCGGCGGTCGTGCTGATTTGAATCAGGCAGACTTTTTCCGGATAGGCGTGCAGGCTGTCGGCCTCGGTGTCAAGGGCCAGCCAGGCCGCGGATTTCAAAGTGGGGAGGAAGGCGGCGAGCTTTGCGTTGGTATCAATCACGCTAAGAATATATTGGCTGGCGGGAAGGGGGGAAGCGAAAACGGACGGCCCGCCCCGGTTTTTAAGGGAAACTTCTGGTTTGATTTGAATTGAATAATCCAGTGATGCCGGTGTAATAACTGAAAACCACGGCTGGCGGAGACCGCAGCGCGGGTCATTCCTGAAACACAATGGCCCCAGGCCCTTAAAATGTAACGCCTTATGGCAACGATTGAGTCACTAACCATCGAAAAGCAGCGGAGCCGGCTGCAGCGCGCGCTGCCGACTGGGGCGTGGGTTGCCGGGGTGCTGGTGATCTTGACGCTTGTGGCGTATCTGGTCGTGACGAGTTCCGGCTTCATCAAGCGCGTCATTCTTCCCCGCGTTGGCGCCGCAATTCACGCGGATGTCACCGTCACTGACATCTCGATCCATCCGTTCAGCAAAATCACGATGCGCGGCCTGAAGGTGCAGGCGAAAGGCCAGGAACCGGTCATCGCCGCGCCGGAAGTCCGCGCCAGCTACAGTCTTTGGAGCATCCTCCGCGGCAACCCCCGCATCTCCGAAATCGCGCTCGTGTCGCCGACGGTCAACCTGATCGAAAACCCGGACGGCAGCAGCAACCTGGACCCGCTGTTGCAGGCCTTGGAGAAAAAGCCGGGCGCAGCCAAAACATTGCGCTCCGCCAAATCTTCGAAGCCGCCGCAAATTGATTTACGAAAGCTCACCTTGAGCAGCGCGACCATCCGGAAAATAAAAAATTATCCCGGTGGCCGTCACGATTCCCTTGAGCTGGCAAACGTGAACGTGTTGCTGGCTAACGTAAAGAACGGGCAGTCCGGCAAACTTCAGTTGGGCGCCTACCTGCAAATGGAGAACAACCCACCCACCGGCAAGGCGGGTCATTTGCAGGCCGCGTTGAATGGCAATTTCAATTTTACGTTGAACGCGGATTTGAAGCCGGCACCGGTCACCGGCCAGGCGCGCCTGGATGTTTCGCGGGCCGACGGCGTGTTCAGCGACTTTTCCGGGTTCAGCGCCGTACTGGATTGCGACGTGACCCCGGCGCAAATCAAACAGGCGGCGCTGCATTTTCAAAGGGGCGGGACGCCGCTGGGCGAACTGGCCGTCAGCGGACCGCTGGACATGGAAAAAATGGAAGGCCGGTTGAAAGTGGAACTGCGGGGCATTGACCGGCGATTGTTGAACCTGGCTGGAGACGCGAGCGGGATTGATTTCGGCACGACAACAATCAGTTCCAGCAACGAAATCGAATTAACCGGGTCGGGCTCCGTCATCAGCGCCACGGGCCGGTTCGATGTGAGCCATGTGCAATTGACACGCGCGGGGCAAACGACGCCCACGCTCAATCTCAATGCCGGTTATGCTGTCACGGTGGACCGCGCGGCGCAGACAGCGCTGCTCCGCGAGCTGAATGTGGCGGGCACGCAGAATGGCAACCCGCTGCTGACCGCACGCCTGAACCGGCCCATGAACCTGGCCTGGGGAAAGGACGCCAGCGGGGCGGTGGATTCCGCGCTCAATCTGGCTGTCACGGATTTGAGTCTCGCGGATTGGAAGCCGTTCCTCGGCAACGCCGCCGCTGCGGGCAATGTGGATTTGACATTGAAATTGTCATCGCAGCAGGGCGGCCGGCAACTCACATTCGACCTGGATTCGCGGATTGACAATTTCGCGGCCCGAATCGGCAGCAATCAAATGGTTCAGGCGGCGGTGAGTTTGCATGCGCGCGGACAGGCGGTGAATTTCAAACAATTCAACTTGAGCGAATCCCGGCTGCTGGTCTTCCGCCAAAATCAGTCGCTGGTCACCGTCACCGGTTCCGGCACGTATGACCTTGCGGACGGGAAGGCGGACCTGCAGGTGGCATTGCAAGCTTTGCCGGCTGCGCTGTGCCAGGCCATTCCCCAATCGGGCATGAGCTTTTCAGCCGGCACCGTTGAATTGAAGGGACACGTCACCCAAAACCAGAACACGCAAACCTTCACCGGCAAACTGGTGCTCGCCAATCTCACGGGACAGGCCGGCCAAAACCAATTCCGCAATTTCGGGAGCACGCTGGACCTCGACGTGAGCAAAACACCGGAGCAAATCCAAATCAACAAAATCACGGGCAAATTGACCCAGGGCGGAAATGCCGGCAGCACTTTTGAGATTGCCGGCAAATACAACCCCGCGGGTGAATCGGCGCAACTGACCGCCAGCCTGTCGGGTTTCAATCAGAACGGCCTGCGTCCATTCCTTGAACCGCTGTTGGCGGGCAAGAAACTCGTCTCCATCGCCGTCAACGGCAACGCTTCCGTACAATATGATCCGAAGGGCAGTTCCGTCATCAAAGCCTCGATGCAGGTGGCGAATCTCGTCGTGAACGACCCGCAACGGCAACTGCCCGCCACACCGCTGGAAGCCAGGTTGGAAATTGACACCGCCGTGAAAAAACAGTCGGCGGACATCCGCCAGCTTCAAATCACGCTCACCCCCACCAAACGCGGGCAAAATCAGGTTCAATTGCAGGGACAGGTGGATTATTCGCAGTCGAACACGGTCCGCGGGAACCTCAAGCTCACCGCCGATTCGCTTGACGTGACCAGCTATTACGATTTGTTCGCAGGCGGTCCGAAGGGTGGCAATAAACCGGCCGCGGCATCCCCGGCCGGGGCGACCGCCACCGACGCCGGCCAGGAACCGCCGGCAAAAAATTTCCCGCTGAAAAATTTCACCGTGGCGGCCGACATCGGGCGGATCTATTTGCACGAAATCGAAATAACCGGCTGGCAGACGACGGTAAGCGTGGACGGCGGCCACGTGGTGGTGAAGCCATTCCAACTCACACTCAACGGCGCGTCCGTGAACGCCACGGTGGATTTGAACCTGGGCGTGCCGGGTTACCGATACGATATGGCCTTGAGCGCCGACCGGGTTCCGGTTGCCCCGCTGATGAACACCTTTAAGCCCGACCGCAAAGATCAGATGGGCGGGACCGTGACGGCGAATGCCCAAGTCAAGGGCGCGGGCGTGACCGGCGCAAGTTTGCAAAAGAACCTCACCGGCCAGTTCGCCGTCGGTCTTACCAACTTGAACCTGTCCGTGATGAACGCGCACAGTCCAATCCTTAAAACGCTGATCAATGTCATTGCCACCATCCCCCAACTTTTGAGCAGTCCGGAAAGCGCCATTGCTTCGCTGTTAGGTCAGGTGACCGGGCAGGGCGGCGGATTGATGGATGAACTTAAAAAGTCGCCCATCCAGGTCATCAACGTGCAGGGCAAGGCCGGGGGAGGCCGGATTGATTTGCAGTCGGCCACGGTGCAAAGCACGGCCTTCAAAGCGGACGGCGAGGGTGGCATCGCCCTGGCCCAGGTGCTGACCAACTCTCCCATCAACATCCCGGTGGCCGTTTCGGTGAGCCGGTCCATTGGCAGACAGCTCAATCTCACTTCCGGCAATGCTCCCACCAATGCCACCTATGTTCCTTTGCCGCAATTTTTGACGATGAAGGGCACGCTTGGCAATCCGAAGGCGGACATCAACAAGGTGGCCTTGGGCGGCATGGCGGTGAAATCCCTCAGCAGCGGTATTGTCGGCACGGGCACCAACGGCGCATCACAGGTGGGGAACCTGCTGAATAGTTTGCTGAAGAAAGTAAAATGACCGTGGGGATTAAATTTCGTGACGTCTCCTTGACATCTGAACCCTCATAGGAGGCATCATACGCACGCCAAGACGAGAGAGAACAAAATTCCAAACCCACTCGCAAGCAATGAAATAATCGCCATCTTTCTGGAACCACGAATCAACGCCAACACGCCGGCAACAATAATCAATGCAACCGCCACCCGAAGAATCGTCATCGTCGACTCTGGATTTTTGATCATGTCGTTATGTGGCACGTCTCGCATCGAGGCAAAACACATAACGAGAGCCAAAGTGCCAGCAATGCCTATTGTGATTCTTGATGACATGTTTTTTAACTATTAAGCATCCAACAAAAGCGTTGTCTATCCCGGTTCACGATTTTGACTCTATTCCCGGCTTTCCGGCCTGTCCATGTCAATTTAGCTCCCAAGATTTTGACACGCCCTCCCTCATCCCGGCCTTCTCCCCAAGGAGAAGGAGAATCGTTCACCGGCTCACTGAAATACCTACGACCGGATTGACCGGACCATCATCGGATAATACGGAACGAACAAAAGCTGTTCCTTCTCCCCGGGGGAGAAGGTCAGGATGAGGGCGGACGTAAAACAAACTTTCCCATCGCATCTCCATTTTATAAATTCGCGTCATGGCCGACATCGAACGCGCCCGCCAGCTTCGCAAAAAGGAAACGTGGGCGGAAAAACTTGTCTGGCGCTGGCTGCGCGACCGTCGCTTTAGCGGCTACAAATTTCGCCGCCATATCCCATCGGAGGGTGTTTCCAAATTCCAA